>CAISXI010000464.1 GCA_903889425.1 uncultured Roseiflexaceae bacterium
AAATCGGGGAGTTGCATGACGCTATCCTTTGCTCATCCATACGGTTTACTTGATTATAGCCGAGACGGGCACGGGTCTTTTTTTCATTGTGACAGATACCCCAATAACTGCATTTGCAGGGCATGGCGATCATAGTGGGATTGGACGGGCACATGCAGCAACGGTAATCCGGCATCGTGCATAATTGCGTCGAGCAGTTCGTCGCGGGCAATGCGGTTGGCTTGTAGATGGGTGGCGTCGTCGAGCTCGATTGCTAGCATCAGTTTGCTGTCGGCGCGCCGGATAACCACAAAATCGAGTGATTTTTGGGAAATCTGATTCCAACGTTTGTCGCGCCACGGCTGCCCGCGACGTGGATTACGCACCGTCACCACTCGTTGCAACGCCACCTGTACCATGATGTCGTATGCAGCCGGCAAACTATCACGCAGCACCGTGGCAAATTGTTGCTCGGTGGGGGTGAGCACCATCGCCACGGCATCATAATGGCGGCGTGGTGTGCCACGGGTTGGGATATGCACTGGCACACTCGGCGATGCATCAGTCAGCACATCACGGAGCACCGCGCCGAGCGCACCACTTCGGGCACGCGGTTGCTGCGCAGGAGCCATAACAAGCCGTACGAGGTTCACGAGCATACCTATACGCGTGCGCCAGCGCACCACAACGATTACCACGATTATCGCAATCATCACCAACACACTGGTACAGATACAAAATAACAACGCCGTGGTTGTGCTCATGCCGTACCTTCCTTCGCTACACTCGTGCCAACAACGGCATGATTTGGTGCTGGAGGGCGTCGCGACCCGGCATGTGCTGTGGTGTGATATACAGCAACGGCAAGCCTACTTCACGGAGCACCGGGTCGAGTACGGCGTCAGGACTATTCGCGAGGCTGATTGCCAGCACGGGGTGGGTGTCGGCGCTACGGATAATCACGAAATCGAGTGACTTGTGGGCGATGCGATTCCAACGGGCATCGCGCCACACCTGATGGCGGCGCAAATTACGCACCGTGACGAGGCGATTAACCGCCATACCCGCCGTGACGGCATACCCCGCCGGCAAAATATCGCGGAGTAGGTAGGCAAATTGATGGGCAGTAGGATCCAACAAGGTAGGGTGCGCCAGATAGTCACGGTGGCGTGGTTGATCGCCGACCGCAGGCGTAGTGCGGCGCCAGCGCAACCACAGCCCCCAACACAACAACGAAAATCCGGTACTTGCCAGGATGATAACCAACCCATACAGCACGAGTCGCATCTATTCACCTCTTGGTATCTGCTATGTTATTATCATACGACGTGGTTATTTGTTTTGTACAGAAGTGGAAAGAATCATGAGCGACACCACCATTACCATTGATATTTTTAGTGATATCGTCTGCCCGTGGTGCGTCATCGGCGGCGTACGCCTCGAAAAAGCCCTGGCGCAACGCCCCGAACTGACCGTCACCCGCACCTGGCACCCCTACATGCTCAACCCCACCCAGCCTGCCGGTGTGCGCTGGGCTGATTACGCCGTGCAACGCTTTGGCGGGGCTGCCAAAGCCAAAGAAATCTTTGGGCATGTCACCAACGTGGCCGCCAGCGAAGGCATCACTTTTGATTATGACAACGTGGCCACCGCCGCCAATACCCGCGACTGCCACCGCCTGCTCCTACTTGCCAGCGAATACGAACAGACCTGGCCATTGGCGACCGCGCTCTACAACGCCTACTTCCGCGATGGCGTCGACCTCAACGACCAACAAGCCTTGACCAGCCTAGCTGTGGGCGCCGGCTTACCCGCCGACCGCGTGGCCGCCACGCTGGCCAGCGACGACTATAGCGCTGATGTCGATCAATCGATGGCCACCGCTCAGCGCCTCAACATCAGCGGCGTGCCTTTTTTTATTTTTAATCAGCGCTTTGCCGTATCGGGGGCCCAACCCACCGAAATTATGCTCAAGGCCTTGGATGCCGCTAGTGGGGCGATAGACATCCAGTCGTAGCACTTAATCCGTACTACATGATGAAAAAGAAAATATTCTCGTCGAGGAAATTTCATCATGCAATCAATTACCCCTCTCGCCCAAACCACCCTGCCCACCCGCCACGGTGTCTTCCAGTTGGCCGTATTTGCTGGTGACAACGTGGTGTTGTGGGTCGGCGATATTGCCACCCAGCCCCCGCTCATCCGGTTGCACTCCGAGTGTTTGACCGGTGACGTGTTTGGCTCACAAAAATGTGACTGTGGCGAGCAACTCGAGGCCGCCCTACAACGCATCCACGCCGATGGCTGTGGCATGCTGTTGTACCTGCGCCAAGAAGGGCGCGGGATAGGCCTGGTCAACAAAATCAAAGCCTATGCCTTGCAAGAAACCGGCCTCGACACCGTCGATGCCAACCGCGCCCTCGGCCTCCCCGACGACATGCGCGATTATACGCTGGCCCTGCAAATGCTCCAGCACTTTGGGGTAACGCACGTGCGCCTGCTCACCAACAACCCTAGCAAAATCAATGCGTTGACCAGCAACGGCATCCAGGTGGTCAGCCGCGAAGCGATTCAAATGGTGGCGAATAGTGTCAACCACGACTACATGCAAACCAAAAAAACACGCATGGGGCATTTGTTAACCGACGAACTCCCCTAAATCACGTAGTCACGCACCGGGTACTCGGTCAAGCGCGAGTCAAACGCCAACGCAAAGGCTTCGAGCCACGCAAACGCCGTATTTTGCCAGCGAGGCAAAAAATTGCGGCGAGTCATGACTTTTTCCCAAGCATAATAAATCGCTAAATCATCGCCTCCCAAATATTCTATTTTCCACGCCAATTGGGCAATATCATCGACGGCGACGAGGTGGCCAGCTCTGCCCACAATCGCAGCCACAGTAGGGATGTTGTAGCCAATCACTGGCATCCCCGCCCAAATCGCTTCGGCGAAGGCCATGCCATAGCCTTCGAAGCGTGATGGCAAAATCATGAAGCGGTTTTCGGCATAGGCTTGGCGCAATTGGGCATCGCTGACGCTGTCGAGTACCTCGATGGTATAGCCCTTGGCGCGCAAGTCGTTGATTTGCTGCCAAATTTGGGCGGTATAGGCGGGGTCGGCGGTGGTTTCACCATAAAACCGTAGTGTCATGGTGCGAAAGCCGCCGATTTCCCACGCCCGCAACACGGCATCAATGCCCTTGCGGGGAATCCACTGTGCCACACACATGGCGGCGTTGTCGTCGAGGACGTAGCTCATCGGGCGATGAATAGGGATGCCCAAGCGATCGCAGCCCGGGTTGGCCACCACGATTTGATTGCCTTCTACGTAGCGCTCGAGCAAGCGGGCGCGCCCTTCGCGACTCACGGTAATACAGACGTGCGCCGATTCAATCAATAGTTGCTCGTCGGCATCTTCTGCGCCACCAGTGGCCAGCGACGGCAGCTCGTGTACCATGGCAATCACTTTGGTTTTGGCGCACCAGTGGCTGACATAGGGTGCCACTGCAATCCGCGCCAAGGCGTCAATCATGATAATGTCGTAATCGCTGGGGTTGAGGGTGATAACCGCGGCGCGCTGGGCGGCG
>CAISXI010000465.1 GCA_903889425.1 uncultured Roseiflexaceae bacterium
AATCGACGGCTGCGCCGGGGCCGCAAACAGGGCGGCTAGCTGTGCCATACTCTGGGCGGGGTCGTCGTCGCCGCGAAAGACCGCTTCGCGGGCCATTTGCGGTGACACCCCCCGGTAGCTGCTGACGATGGCCTTGGCGAGGTTGGGTTCGTGGGCCAGTGTGACCAACAGTGGCGTGACATCGCCGGTGCGGGGGTCGGCTTTGTCGGGGACGGGGGGAATGGTATAGGGGTGTTGGGGCAGTGCGACTCGCCGGCTCATCTGGGCGGTGACCCGTTTGACGCACTCGATGACGGTACCGTGCTCATCGACGAGGAATATATTGCTCCGCTGATCCATGATTTCGATGATGAGTTTGACGATGACTAGTTCGGTGACTGGTTCGTCGGGGTTGCGTGGTTCGAGTGGTTTGGCTATACTAAGCGATATGATGCGTTCTAAGTCAGGTTGCTCTACGGCGATTACACGGCCCCCTTCGACATATTTGCGCAAAAGGAGCAACAACGGCGTGGCTTGATCAACCCCGCGGGGGATGCGTTGGCTGTGCAGGGCGAGGCGAGCGAGTTTGGGGTGAGCAGACAGCAACAGCCAGCGGCGCTGGCGTTGGTGGTAGAGCTCGAGCGCAAGGCTCAAGGGTGAAGCGATGACGCTATCTTGAATTTTGGCGCCAACAAAAGCTTGGAGCTCGTGGCACAGGGCCGTTACGGCCAATGTATCGATTGTCATAGCTGTTAGTATACCAATATGATGACACACGACAACGAATTGAATCCGCTCTTGCGTGGTGCGCGCCCACAACCGCTGATGCTGGTCATCTCGGGACCATCTGGCGTCGGCAAAGATGCCTTGCTAGCGCGCTTGCGCGAGTGCGACGAAGCGTTCCAATTTGTGGTGACGGCGACCAGTCGGCCACCACGCCCCAATGAAGTCGACGGCGTCGACTATTTTTTCTATGATACCGCAGGATTCGAGGCCTTGATTGCCCAAAACGAACTGGTCGAGTGGGCCGAGGTCTATGGCCACTACAAAGGCATCCCCAAGCAGAGTATCCGCGCGGGGCTCGATTCGGGGCACAACGTGATTTTGCGCATCGATGTCCAAGGAGCGGCTACACTCAAACGCTTGGTGCCTGGCGCGATTCAGGTCTTTTTGGCGCCGGGCAGTATGGATGAACTCAAACAACGCTTGCTGGGGCGGGGCACCGAATCGCCCGAACAATTTGCGCGCCGGCTGACCCATGCCGAACGCGAAATGGCCCAAGTAGGGGCCTTTGATTATGTGGTCTTTAACCGAGCCGAACGCCTCGATGATGCGGTTGCGCAAATTCAGGCTATTATAAAGGCAGAACAACAACGCGTCCGCCCCCGGCGTATCGCGCTGTAAACAACGAAAGTGAGTCCCCCGATGCTCAATATGCACCAACGCCTCCAAAGCGACATGAAAGACGCCATGCGGGCCCGCGACCAGTTGCGGGTCGATACGTTGCGGATGGCGATGAATGCCATCAAAAGCAGTTTTGATAATCAAAAAAAACAAGCCTATGATGCCGCCGGTGGGGAATCGAATATGGCTGCGAGTACCGCTGCAGTCGCTGCTGTGGCGCTGAGCGAAGCCCAGATGATCGACATCATCATCAAAGAAGTCAAACGCCGGCGTGAATCGGTGGATATGTACCGCAAAGGCAACCGCCCAGAGCTGGCCGAAAAAGAAGAAAAAGAAGTGGTTATCCTCGAAGCCTACTTGCCCCGCATGTTGAGTGCCGATGAGCTCCGCCCACAAATTGCGGCCATCATCGCCCAAGCGGGCGCCAAAGGGGCAGCCGACATGAACAAAGTCATGCCGGTGGTGATGCAACAATTCAAAGGCCGTGCCGATGGCCGCATCCTCAATCAAGTCGTGCGCGAGTTGTTGAGTTAACCATGAAATTGCCAACACTGTCCTCAATGACCCCGTTTATCGCCCCTACACAACGTTTGTTGTGGGGGGCAGCGGGTGTACTTGCGCTCTCTTTTTGGGCAGTGTTTAATATCCAACCGGCGTCAGTGCAAGGGATTGTGGTGGGCAGCCCTAGCCCAGTAAGTGTGCAAGCACCTCGCCAAGTGACCTTTGTCAGTGATGTCTTGACTACCCAAGCCCAAGCCACCGCTGCTGCCGACCCCGAACTTATCCAGGCCACGATTGATCCCTATTTGTTGCTCAATCAACGGGTGCAACTCGTGAATTTGCTCGATAACATCGAAAAAATCCGCACCAATGGCGAATCGTGGAAAAATCGTATGCAAAAGCTCGATGACCTCGATACCACTCTCGATGTTGAATTGATTTCGCGCCAAACTGCCCAACAACTGGCCGACTTGAGTGTGGCTGACTGGGAAAAACTACGGACGCAGATTCTGGTAATCTATGACCGTTCGCTCAATGATGTGGGCAACCGCATCGATGTGCGCTCGATGCAATTGCTGACGGAATCGATTATCCCTTCGTATATCAGTGCCACTACGCCTGCCACCCGCGGCGCCTTGATTTTGCGCTTTATCACGCCATTCATTCAAATCAATGTGGCAGTCGATGATGCGCGTACCCAGCAAGCCCAAACCGCTGCCTTGGCCAAAGTTGCACCCGTCACGGTGGCCATCCAACAAGGCGAAAACATCGTGCGGGCTGGTGATGTGGTCACCCCCGTCATCCTCGAAAAACTCACGGCCCTCGGGGTGTTGACGATGCGGGTCACGTGGTATGAAATCATTGGTCAGATATTGATGGCGAGTGTATTGGCGATTGTGTTCGCGGCCAGCTTGTGGCATGTCGACCGCAATGCTGCCACCCGTGCCACCGAGCTATGGGCGCTCGTGGTACTGATGGTGGTGGCGGTGATTTTGACCCGGATAGGGGCTGGCGTCGCTCCCATGTTGGTGGCTGCATCGCCCCTCGTGATGGCAGCACTGCTTGTATCGACGTTTTATGGGCTGCGGAGCGCCATGCTTGTCACGATTACCGTCGGATTTGCGGTGTTTTTGATTGGGCGAGGGTCATTGTCACTCGGATTACCACCTTTTATCGCCGCCATTGTGGGGAGCATTATGACCCGCCGGGTCGATCGCTCGTTGGCATTTGTGGTGGCGGGGGTGGTGGCTATGCTTATCAGCATGGCCACGGCGCTCGGGGTGTTGTTGATGATCGAACATCAAACCGACTGGAATGCGATTTGGCCGTTGTTGTCGATTAGTGGTGGTGGCGCCTTGTTGTCGGCGTTGTTGGCACTCAGTCTGTGTGGGATTTTTGGCACACTCGCCGGCATGGTGTCTGGTCTGCAATTACTCGAACTCGCTCACCCGGCCCAACCGCTGTTGCAACGCCTCGTGCGTGAAGCTCCCGGTACCTATTACCATAGTATTGCGGTGGGGAATTTGGCCGAAAGTGCTGCCGAAGCAATTAACGCCGATGGCTTACTGCTCCGGGTGGCATCGTATTATCATGATATTGGCAAAGTCGAGCATCCCTTTTATTTCACCGATAATCAAAGTGACGGTGTCAATCTACACGATAGTTTGCCACCCCACAAAAGTGCCCAAATTATCATTGATCATGTGCGCAATGGTATCGTGATGGCGCGGGCTGCCCACTTGCCGGTCAAACTGATTGATTTCATTGCGACCCATCATGGCACGTCGGTGGTGCGCTATTTCTATCACAAAGCGCTCGAAGCGGATGCAACTACTGACATCGCCGATTTCACCTACCCCGGTCCCATCCCCACCTCACGCGAGCAGGTGATTATGATGCTGGCAGATAGCGTTGAGGCGACGGTGCGCTCCAAAGTGCAGAGTGGGGCGGTCGCCTCCAAAATCGGCGAAGGTCAAACCATCGATGCCTTGGTGACGTCAATCATCGATGAGCGCATCCAAAATGGGCAACTGGCCGATGCCCAAGTGACATTGCACGACATAACGCGCATTCGTGAGGCATTTATTGCGACCCTCAAAGGCATTTATCACCCCCGCGTTGATTATTCGCCTGCCAAAAAAGCAGTCGGTGAACCCGTCGTAGAACCACAAGGACATATATGAGCAATGTGATTGTTGATGTACAAACATCAGACGAATTAGTAGGTGTGGTGCTTGACGAGGCCTTGGTCGAGCGGGCGGTGCGAGCCACCTTGACACAGCAACAAACCAAGGGTGCCGTCGAGGTATCGGTCTATGTGACTACTGCCGAAGAAATCCAGCAATACAACCGTGATTACCGCAAAATCGACAGTCAAACCGACGTCTTGTCGTTTGCTGATGACGACAGCGACCCCCGCTTTGTGTTGCCTCCCGGTATGCCTCGGTATTTGGGCGACATTGCGATTTCGTGGCCCCATGTGCAACGCCAAGCGGCGGAATACGAGCATAGCGAAGCGCGGGAATTGGCGTTTTTGACGGTGCATGGTTTGTTGCACTTGCTGGGCTTCGACCACGAACGGAGCCCCGAAGAAGACGCAGTGATGCGCCAACATCAAGATACAATCATGGAAATATTACAATTACCCCGAGCATAAACGTATGACACCACCACTGCCCCCACGCAATATCACTTTGCCGCAATCATTTGGGTACGCCATCCGTGGAATTTGGTTGGTGGCACGGAGCGAGCGCAATTTCCAACTGCATTTGCTGGCAATTGTGGTCGTCATCCCCTTAGCGGTTTTTGTTGATTGTAGTGCCATAGACTGGGCGATATTGTGCTTGGCGATGGGACTTGTGCTGGTGGCCGAAAGCCTCAATACCGCCATCGAAACCGTGGTCGATCTGGTCAGCCCCGAATACCACCCCTTGGCTGGGCGTGCCAAAGACATCGCCGCTGGTGGCGTGTTGTTGGCAGCACTGACAGCGGTGGCGGTGGCGGGTTGGATTTTGTTGATTCCGCTCTATTATCAATGGATGAAATGATGAAAATATTAGCCTTGACCCCCTATGCCCCGTGGCCTCCCTATGGTGGTGGCACGATGCGCATCTACCAACTGCTCCGCGGTATTGCGCATACGCATAGTGTGACCTGCTTGACCTTTGTCACCAACATCACCGATCAAGCCGCCGTACAGGCCCAAGTCGCACCGGTGACGGTGATTGGCGTGGCTGGTCCTGCCACACGCAATCTGCGCCAACGTGCGGTGCAGACGTTGACCAACCCGTTGCCTGACATGGCGTTGCGCAATGTGGATGTGAGTTATCGCCAGCAACTCGAGGTATTGTTGCAACAACGTTATTTCGATGTGGTGATTGCCTTTAGTATCGAGATGGCACCCTACTTGGCGATGGCTAAAACATACGGAATTCCCACTTTGTTTGATGAATTCAATGCCGAATATGTCATCCAACAACGGGCGGCCATGACCGATGCCCGCAATCCCATGCGCTGGCATGGGGCGTTGTATTCGTTGATTCAATGGCAAAAGTTAAAGTATTTTGAAAAAAACATGCTGGCGACGGTGAATGGGGTCACCGCGGTATCGACGGGCGATGCGCAAACCCTGTCCCAGTTGGTGCCGACGGTGAAGCCATACGTGGTGCCTAATGGCGTCGATACCAGTTATTTCGACCGCCGCCGGGTGGTGCCGCACCCTTTTGTGCGTCCCACTTTGGTCTTTAGTGGCACAATGGATTATCGCCCCAACATTGATGCCTTGCGCTGGTTTGTGGCGCAAGTATTGCCGTTGGTGCGCAAGGCCGTCCCCGACGTGGTGTTGGTGGCGGTAGGGCGGCGGCCAGCTCCGGTATTGCTGGCGTTACAGGCTGCCGGCGAGGTGTCGCTAACGGGTGAGGTTCCCGACACGCGGGCTTATCTGTGTGGGGCGCATGCCTATGTGGTACCGATGCGGATTGGTGGCGGGGTGCGCCTCAAGGTACTCGAAGCGATGGCCCTCGAGGTGCCGATTGTGAGTACCAGCCTCGGCGTCGAAGGCATCGATGGACTCGACAACACCCACTGCAAGGTCGCTGATACACCAGCAGCCATGGCGGCTGCAATTGTCGAGACGTTGGCGAATCCTCCGGTAACCAAGCCTACCCGTGATTTTGTGGTGGCCAACTATGATTGGCGCGTGATTGTGCCACGTTTCTTGCAGGCAATCGCAAATACTGCAATCGTAAACTAAATGTATACGGTATAATTGTATATATTTCCTACGTGTGCCTGCTAATAATGCAAACAGAGAGTAATAACCATGAATGATGCGCGTATGCAAATGCTTGAACGCATATCCGAAGACGAATCATTGGTTGGTGACCTCGAAGGAGATCAAGCAACCCAGTTACGCCAGTGGGCTGCGACTACCGCAGAAGCGATTGCGCAACGGGAAGACCTCGACGACCACGCAGTGGCTGCTCAACTCAATGCGATTCGCGCTGCCGCCCGCATAACAGCCGCCAATGGGGGCGACATTACGCAAGCGCCCGCAAATCTCGCCCAAGTGTTACGCGCCTCTGACCGTACCATGGCTATTCGTACGACTCCCTTGCGTCCGATTCAACCTCCGGCTCCTCCCAGTTTGTGGCAACGTTTCATGTCGTTTTGGCGTAAAGAGAACAAATAATGAATAAGAATAATTTGCCAAAGGATTGGCGTGTCTTGCTGGTGATTGCAGTGGTATTGTTGATTGCGTTGTACTTCCAACAACAAATTACCCCCACCAGCACACCGGATAGTAGCGATTCTGTGCCTACTGTCGACGAGAACCCTGTCGAGCCCGATGCGACTGGACCAACTCCCAGTGATCCATCTGCCCCGATTGTGCCCATCAAAGGAGTGACGTTGTACTCAACGACGCCCTTTTTGGTCTACCCCGATGTGGCAGCTGAACGCACCAAATCACCCATGTACAAAGCCTTTTTGGCTGACCTCGCAGCCGCTAAATCGACTATCGACATTGCGGTGTTCGATATCGATTTGCCCGAGTTGCGTGATGCCTTGCTGGCTGCCGACAAACGGGGTGTAACGGTACGGGTGGCCTACGACGATACCAATCTCACCGATGCCCGGGTGGCGCAGGTGATTGGTGCCCTCCAAGACGCCAATATTGCCGTGATTGCCGATGAACGTGAACCCTTTATGCACGAAAAAATCGCTGCCATCGATGACACCATCGTCTGGACCGGCTCGTGGAATATGACATTCAATGATACCTATCGCAACAACAATAGCATGTTGCGGTTCGTCAATCGCACCATGGCAGAAATGTATCACCAAGAAGTTGACCAACTTATGAATGGGGTGTTTGGCGTGGGCAAAGTCGGACATGCCCCCTACCCCACCATTGATTTGCCAGACGGCGATTTGACCTACTTCTTTTCACCTGTTGACGACATCAACAAATACGTGGTGGCAGAGATCAAAGCCGCCAAAAAAAGCGTGCGCTTTATGGCGTTTTCGTATACCGACAAGGCGATTAGCCAAGCCATGATTGCCGCCCACAACCGTAATTTGCTGGTACAAGGGGTGATGGAAAACCAAAACGTCAAAGGTACGGGCTCGGCGTGGCCGGCCCTCGAATCTGCTGGTGTCGATATTTTGAAAGACGGTAATTGTTATATCATGCACCACAAAACAATCATCATCGATGATGCAGTGGTGATTACCGGCTCGTACAACTTCACCAAAAGTGCTGAACAGAGTAACGACGAGAATTTGCTCATCATCAATAGTCCGAGCCTCGCTGCGCAGATGATTGCAGAGTATAAATTGGTACGTGCGCAAGCAGAACAGCCAACCCAGTGCGGCAAATAGTCACCCGCACTACACAGAAAACAGAGGCGCCTGAATGACACGGTTGACACAAGTATTGGCGGTGGGAGTGGTGGTGTTGGCAGTTATTGCTGTTGCGCTAGGTCATTCGGCAGCTTTTGTGATGGGGGCACTCCAAGGGGTGACCGAGTTTTTGCCGGTTTCGTCATCTGCTCATTTGATTTTGTTGCCATGGTTGTTTGGCTGGCAAGACCCGCTACTCAATTCGTTGACCTTTGATGTGGCTTTGCATGTGGGTACGTTGGTGGCCGTGGTGGCGTACTTCTGGTCCGATTGGATGGCGTTGCTCAAGGCAGTGCCCCAACTCGCCCACCCGCAACAATCGCAACCGGCCATGATGGTGTGGGCCGTGATTATCGCCACGATTCCGGCTGCAATTGCGGGGATTTTGTTTCAAGACCCAATCGAAGCCTATTTGCGTTCGCCGTTGCAAATCGCGGTGGTATTGGCGGTGATGGGGCTCGTGATTGCGTTTATCGATCGGCGTAGTGCTGTCACCCGTGAATTGACGTCACTCACCTGGCGTGATGCCGTCTGGATTGGTCTGGCGCAGACCTTGGCATTGATGCCGGGGGTGTCACGCTCGGGGGCGACCATGAGTGCAGGGCGGGCGTTGCAATTAGATCGTGCGGCTGCCGCCCGGTTTTCGTTTTTGTTGAGCATGCCGATTACCTTGGCGGCGGTGGTCATGAAACTCACAGATTTATTGGCAGTGAGTGGCAACGACGTCGTGGCTGTGGCGATTGGGATTGTGACGTCGGCGCTGGTGGGCTGGCTGGTGATTGATTTGATGCTCCAGTGGATCCGCCGGATTGGCTTCGGCTGGTTTGCCTACTATCGTATCGTGATGGCTGTTATTGTGATTGGCTTATGGTTTATTCGTGGTCAATGACACTCCGTGGTATACTCCATAATTAACTGAGTGTTAAACCCTACACATCGGATAATCAATTTGTTGCGTTATGCGCCGTAATTGATCTGTCCGATGTGTAGTGTATGAGCATTGCACAACTGGAGTGGCAAAAGGGGTTGGGTATGCATACTGAATATACACGAGGAATTTTGCGCCAACGCCTCGCATCGTTAGGGCTGCGTGGTGTCGCACTTGACGCGGCTCTCGACGCGACGGTCGAAAGTGTCGATCCCGATGATTTGCGGGTGGTCGTCACCGGCCTCGGTGTGGCTGCACCCAATGGTGTGGGTGTCGATTTGTTTTGGCGCAACATGCTGGCAGGCAAAAGTGGGGTTGGTCCAGTGACCGTTTGTGACCCCGGTGATGCTGCCGTGCGGATTGCCGCCCAAGTGCCCGATTTCGACCCGCGTGAATACATGGATGCCAAAGAAGCCCGGCGTATCTCACGCGCCAGTCAACTCGCTGTGGCTGCCGCTCGTATGGCCGTCGCCGATGCCCAACTCGATATCAACGACGCCAACCGTGACCGCATCGGCGCCATGATTGCCGACGGTTCTTCGTCGGCAATCGATACCGAACAAGCCGTCGAGACCATCGTTACCCGGGGCTCTGCCAAAGTCAATCCCTTTTATATCACCTTGTCGTTACCCAACATGCCGTCGTGCCAAGTGTCGATTCAACTAGGTTTGACGGGTTACAACACCACCATTGCCACGGCCTGTGCTGCCAGCACCCAGTCGATTGGCGAAGCGGTGAACGTGTTGTTGCGGGGCGATGCCGATGTGATATTGGCCGGTGGCAGCGAAGCACCCATCGCCCGCTTGGGTTTGGCCAGCTTTGCCGCAGCCCGGGCCTTGTCGATGCGCAACGATGAGCCCCAGCGCGCCTCACGCCCCTTTGATGTCAATCGCGATGGCTTTGTACTCGGTGAAGGTGCTGGTGTGCTGGTACTCGAACGCCTGAGCCACGCCAAACGGCGTGGTGCCCGGATTGTGGCAGAAGTCATCGGCTATGGCTCAACCAGCGATGCCTATCATGTCACGTCACCCCATCCCGAAGGACGGGGGGCGGTGCGTGCCATGCAAATCGCCTTGAAGCATGCTCAATTAACCCCTGAACAGGTCGACCACATCAATGCCCATGCCACCAGCACCCATGTGGGTGATATCGTCGAGACGGCGGCTATCAAGCAGGTGTTTGGGGCGCATGCCTACAACATCCCCATTACCGCATCCAAATCAATGATTGGCCATTTGACGGCAGCCGCTGGTGCCGTCGAAGCTGTCGCCACGGTACTGACCTTGCGCGATCAAATCATCCACCCCACCATCAACCTCGAGCAACCCGACCCGTTGTGTGACCTCGATTATGTGCCCAACGTGGCCCGCCCTGCCAAAATCGATGTAGCCTTGAGTAATTCGTTTGGCTTTGGGGGCATTAATGCCGTCATCGCCTTGCGGCGCTGGAAGTAATCATGCAGACAATTGGTCACGATTCATGGGGGATAGTGGGGCACCACTGGGCAGTCGACATGCTTCGGCATGCCGTGGCAGCCCAGCGCCCAGCCCACGCCTATCTGATTAGTGGCCCGCGGCATGTCGGCAAGGCGTTGCTGGCGTTGCGATTGGCGCAGACCCTCAACTGTGAACAGGCGGGTGACGCCCCCTGTGACGATTGTCGTAGCTGCCGGCGGATTGCCAAAGGCAATCACCCTGATGTGCGTATCGCCAGCCTCGCCACCCAAGGCGCCACCCTCAAGGCCGAAGAAGCCGCCCGCCAACGCGATGTGCGCA
>CAISXI010000466.1 GCA_903889425.1 uncultured Roseiflexaceae bacterium
ATTACAACTAACAATAATTGCGACAAATCCCACGTACACCATATACGTGGGATTTGTGGTATGGTAGCTCACATAAAGCGCATATTAATCAGCAATTAACTGATATTATGACAAAGGCACAGACGAATAATGTAATTTAGTGAACTATGATGAACATGTTGGCGTCGTACCGTGTATGGTGTGTTGTACAGGTAATGCGCCGCTCGGGTAATGGGATGCAACAAAACGCATTATATATTGATATGTTGACCTAATGCGTATTTGTTTATTTTCTTGTACAAGAAATAGTTGGGCACGCTCATGTGGCGTATGTATGTGGGGATTGTGTTGTGTGTGCTGGTCATTGTTGGTAGCGTTCCTTATTTTGTGGGAGCGCAAGTGGTTGAGCCTAGCGTTGTGCAAGTAGTCCCTGACCAACAACGAGTGATTATCGTGCTCAAGTCGTCGCTTGGCATCGAAGCGCAGAATACAAATGTAAACCAGCGGCTGACACGTAGTGCGCTAGTCCGTCAATTGCAGGCGACGTTTTTGCAACGCAAAACTGGAATTATTCGCACCGTAAACCGCCAATTCACCTTATTCCCCATGATTGCTGCCACTGTTTCAACGAGTGGTATTGCGGCACTGCAGGCAGATCCCTTGGTTGAGTCGGTGCAAATTGATCGCCTATCAACGGTCAATCTCAATAATAGTACTGAATTGATTGGCTCTGCCGCCGCTAACAGTGCTGGGTATGGAGGGGGCGGGGCGACGGTAGCGGTATTGGATACTGGGGTTGACAAAAATCATCCTTTTCTCGCCGGCCAAGTCATCCAAGAAGCCTGTTTTTCATCGACATATGCTCCAGATGGTAGTACATCAGTCTGTCCAGGGGGAGTGCCTCAAAGTAGCGATGTCGATAGTGGCTTGCCCTGTCCAGAGAATTTCGACGGGTGTGCCCACGGCACGCACGTAGCAGGGATTGTGGCGGGTAACCGCATGTATGTCAATGGTGCCACGATATCGGGAGTCGCTCCTGACGCCAAAATCATTGCGGTGCAGGTGTTTTCAGGGTTTACGGGGTATTGTTTTGGTACTGATTGTGCCTTGTCGTACGAAAGTGATCAAATTTCAGCCTTGGAATGGTTGTACGAAAATCGCAATACCCCTGAATGGCACACCTTAGCTGCAGTGAATATGAGCCTTGGGGGGAGTGGGTCGCCTACGGTTTGTGATGGCGACGCAATTAAACCAATTATTGATCAATTGCGTAGTGTGGGAGTCGCCACGGTGATTGCGGCGGGTAATAATGGCTTTATAAGTAAGGTGAGTTTCCCTGGCTGTGTGTCGTCGGCTATTACTGTCGGATCAACGCTGTCCGCTAATTCAGGTGGGGTGGTTGATAGCGTATCTTATTTTTCAAATGCACCGACGGTAGCCAACAATAAACCCAACGTCTATGGCGACCGGTTGTTGGATTTGCTGGCACCCGGGCAATATATTTATTCGTCGGTTGGTTATCCTGTAGATACATATGATTCGTGGGCTGGCACATCGATGGCAACCCCCCATGTGGCAGGCGCCTGGGCGGTGCTCAAAGGATTGAAGCCCGATGCCTCGGTATCTCAGGTACTCACTTGGCTCCGTGACAACGGCATACCCGTGGCTGACCAGCGGATGGCAGCGGCAGCCCGGCTGGTGGTACCACGGATTCAGGTGGGCAAGGCGATTACGACCATCCAAAACGCCACGCATACTTTGCAATTGTCGACGTCGGCTTTTGATTTTGGCCAAGTGCAGGTGGGTGATAGTGTGACCCGTCAAATTATTGCGACGTCACCCTACACCAGTACGACTTTCACATGGGATATCAGCGGCGCTGGCTTTGTGGTCGATGTGCCCAATTGTGATGACTATATCGATTATGCCTGTACGTTAAATGTCACCTACACCCCGTCGTCGGCCACAAACAATATCAACGATACCGGTGTCTTGACGGTCACCTGG
>CAISXI010000467.1 GCA_903889425.1 uncultured Roseiflexaceae bacterium
ATACTTCCGCACCAATCGCTCAACTCAATGAGACATTTGCATTACTTGTGGCATCTGGATGCGACATTTTGTCAACAGATGCCCCTACGAATTTCACCTATGAATCGCTCGCACTTACCCACTAACCCCTACCGCCACTCCGCCACCTCATAGCCGAGGTAGTCAAACAATTGGGCGTTGCTGGCGGCAAAGTACTCCTGCATATACGTCTGCAACGCCGGCGCCAAGGGCTCGTGTGAGCGCTCTTCGATGGCGTTGATGACTTGGAACTGACTAGCCGGCACGTGCCCCGTATCAATCCCCAAAAACGCATACAATTCCGCGGCCGCCTGAGGGTTTTTGACGACTTGCTCATAAATCATCACATGGATCTGGCTACGGTCAAAGTAGCGCTCATACAACTGCAAATAGTCGATGTAGCGCCCCCGTTGCAGGTAGGCATAGGGCGACACCGAGATTTTGCGGGGGTCGTATTGCGCCACCCGCGTCGCCTCGCCATATAGCGCATCGGCTAGTGGCAGCGTTTCAAAGCCGTTTTTGACGCTAAACCAATAATTCGATTGGGCCCGCTCGATGGGATTGCGCAACATAAAGACAAACTTGGCGTCTGGCAGATGCACGGCAATCTGCTGCGCTGCATAGGCCACCTCAATGTAACTGGTACTTTTTTCACCATACATGGCCACATCGTTTTTTTGACCAAAATAATGACTGCGGTAATAATCAAGCCCTTTGGCCACCAAGTCGGGATTCATAAAAAACTTGGGCTCGGGTTTGACGGGGTGCGCCATCTCGATCTGGGGGTGGTCCGCACATAACTGATAGGTGTAGGTCGTGCCCGAGCGCTGGGCACCGCCAATAAAAAAATGATTAGGCGTCATGGCTGACAATGTCCTTGATATGATAGGTTTCTTTGGAGTTCATCTGTTGCAAAATCCGCACCGTGTATTCGCCCAACATGCCCAGCATCAAAATAATCAGCCCGTTGAGTATCGCCAACATTACCATAATCCCCGTCCAACCTTCGATTTGAATGTTGTCGAGTAATTTGCGGATGACCAGCACGATGCCAATAAAAAAACTCGCAAACGAAATGATAAATCCAGTTACCGTCACCAAACGCAACGGCCACACCGAATAATTGAACAAAATCCGCAACACCAAGCTCAAAATCCGCACCAAATTATAATTGCTTTTGCCTTCGTGACGCTCGCGATGCTCGACCCATACGTTGCCAATCGATTGGGCAAACATCAACGCCAAACCGGTGGTGTAGGGGTAGGCCGTTTTGTAGCCCAGCATGCGATCAATCACCGCCCGGTGCATCAACCGAAAGTTCGATGGCACGATGTCGGCGGGGCAATAAAAGACATTGTTGTTAATCATTCGAATCAAGCCACTGCCAAACCGCCGCCCCAGCGAATGCTGCTTTTGGCGGAAGCGCCCAAACACCACATCGTGATTGCCTGCCTGCATCTGATTGACGAGGTGGATGATTTCTTCGGGGGGGTTTTGCAAGTCATCATCAATGGTAATCACATATTCGCCACGGCTCTGGGCAATACCACAAAAAACCGCATTGTGCTGCCCGTAATTGCGCAACAAATTAATCGCAATCACGTGGGGCAGTTGGGCCGCTTGGGCGGCAATCACCTGCCAACTATTGTCGCGGCTGCCGTCGTTGACGAGGATAATCTCGTAACTCCAGCCGTGTTTTTCAAAAAAAGCTACTGTGCGGGCAATCACCAGCGACACGATTTTGGCACTGTTGTAGACAGGAATAATCACCGAATAGGTTGGCGTAGCTGCCATAACACAATCCCCTCAATACGGGCATCAATTTATATCGGACGCAAGCCGGCTTCGATTTGGGCCCGCTGTGGCTCGAGGAAGGGGGGCAACGCCAACGTCTCACCCATCGTTTCGAGCGGCTCGTCGGTGGCAAACCCCGGTCCGTCAGTGGCGATTTCGATCAGCACGTTGCCCGGCACCCGGGCATACACCGAGCGGAAGTAAAAGCGATCGATACTCTGCGTCGGCTGTAGGCCTACCCGTTGCAAGCGCTCGATCCAAAACTCCTGCGCCGCTTGGTCGGGCACCCGGAAAGCCATGTGATGCACCCCGCCCGACCCCAATCGACTGGGCGGCAAATCGGGCGCTACCTGCACCATCAACGCCCCACCCACCACATTGCCCGCCGCAAACAAATATTGATAGTGCAGGGGATTGTTGGGGTCGACCCCTTCACTCAGCAACTCAAAACCTAATATGTCGCGGTACAACAACGTCATCTGCTCGCGGTTACGCACCGTAATCCCCGCGCCAAAAATCCCTTTGATGGCGTATGCGGCCGGCACCGGGCTTTTGTCCCAAGCCACACCCCCAGGCACACCGTCGTCGCTGATGAGCAGCAAACGTTGCCCTTCGGGATCGGCAAAGTGCACCGCCGGCCGATCACCATGCCACAAAAACGGCTCGCCGTGGCTGATTTGGTGAGCATCAAAACGTGCCACCCAATAGTCGATGGCGGCCCGGCTGTCGACCCGCAACGCCATCAGGTCGATGGCGCCGGTGCCGGGTTGCTGGGGGCCGATGCTGGCCCAATCAAAAAAGGTCACATCGGTGCCGGGTGACCCGTGGGCATCGGCATAGTATAAGTGGTAGGCACTGACGTCGTCTTGGTTGACCGTTTTTTTGACCAAGCGCATACCGAGGAGCTGTGTATAAAAATCGACATTCCCACGGGCATGACTAGTCACCGCCGTGAGATGATGAAAACCGTTTAGTTGCATTGCTCGCCTCATCCAAACAATCTATTGGTGAGTATTGTAATACGCCCCTGCCCAAGTGGCAATTTATACGCCATGGCAACGGTAGCGAATCTGTATCGCACCCGAAAGCAGCGGCTATTGATGATTGCAGGTGATACCATATCACTTTACGCTCTGGTAATTTTCATGGTATCGTAATCATACGTATTATATATATATACTTTTACGTCGTATAGTAGGTTGATGGTTAAAAAATACCAACAGAGTAACACGTGCATAAATATGTTTCATTGAGCAACATTGTCGCCATTGCGGTGGCGGTTATCATATCACTCGTTAGTTACCCCGTAAGCATGGCAGCCCCGTCACGCAGTGTGGTCGTTAGTGCGCCAGACATCGTGGTGGGCACCGATTTCAGTTGTGCCCTCACCGCTAGCGGTGATGTGTGGTGCTGGGGTGACAATAGCTATGGTCAATTGGGTATCGGCACCACGACTGCAAGTAGTGTACCGGTTCGTGTCGGCGCGCTCAGCAACATCAAATCATTGAGTGCCGGTAGCGCCCATGTCTGTGCCATTGATGCCAGCAATGCCCTGTGGTGTTGGGGGCGCAACGACCATGGTCAAGCAGGCACTGGTGACAGCAACAACGCCATCAGCCCCACCCAAATCAGTGGCACCGATCTGAATAGTGACGTGGTCCAAGTCAGCGCTGGGGCAGCGACAACCTGTGCATTCAAAGTCGATAATTCGCTCTATTGTTGGGGACTGTCAGCCCCTGTGCTTGGTACGAGCGGGGCGGTGAGTGATATTTTGATGCCCACCCTCAGCAATAGCATCAGCGAAATCCGCACCATATCAGTAGGTACCACGCATGCCTGTGCGGTACAAATCGGCGGGTTGGTGCAGTGTTGGGGATCAAACCAATACGGCCAATATGGTGATGCCGGTGACGGCTATGCCGCCGTACCAGCCATGCACGACATCATCGATGCCAGCGACGTCGCCACTGGGCTCAGCAACAGCTGTATCGTCCGGCGAGGCGGCGGGGTGGTATGTGCCGGCGCCGATGATGTCGGTCAATTAGGCAATGCCGACTATGACGGCGACGGCAACAGCAATGACTTTGGCATGGCGAGTCCATGGGTAACTACCGGGATTACCAATGCCGTGAGTATTAGCATCGGTGTCGATGCCAAAAGCATCTGCGCCCTAACCAACGACAAAAGCGTACGTTGTTGGGGGCAAGGTGGCCAATACCAGTTAGGCAATGCCAGCACCAGCAATGCCTTTACCCCACTAGCGCGCCCCAGCGATTTACAGTACAGCACGGTACGCCTTGCCAGTGGCGCCAATCACGCCTGTGCCATCAAAACCGATGGCACGGTCCGTTGTTGGGGCAACAACACCTACGGCCAATTGGGCACTGGTGATACGGCCACCTATACCGGCATCAAGGTGGTGAGTAATGGCAGCGGCGGCAGTTTCGATACCAGCGCAACCAGCGTCGCCATCGACGTCACTGCCACGCTCCAGCTCACACCAACGGTCGTCACTACCGCAACCCCCGCCCCTATCGTGCAAACATATAGTAGCAACGGTATGCTGGCCTTACACAACCAAAGTAGTTGTCTGGCCACCAATTTTGGGCTGGTATGGTGTTGGGGCCAACAAATCAGCAATGGAGCCTTTGTCACCCAACTCGTACCCACGCCGGCGTTGCCGTTTAATGCGGTCAAAATCGTGGCTGGCGGTGACAACACCTGTGTCATTGTGCGGGGCGGACGCGTTTATTGTTGGGGCAGCGAAAGTAGCGCGGCCGAGCTGGGGTGTGGTACGAGTTGTCTCGGTGGCATCGACCCCGGCAGCGTGATTTTGCACCTGTATGGGGTCACGCAGCTGGGCGTGGGACCAACCCATATCTGTGCCATCCGCACCGGCGGCACGGTATGGTGCTGGGGCAATGACTTGAATGGTCAAACCGGTGATAGCACCAATCTCGGTGGGAGCACCGCGCTGCCTGCGCAGGTACCGAGCATCACTGCCAGTAAAGTGGCGGTGAGTGCCGCGAGTAGCTGTGCGGTGCTGACGACGGGTCAAGTG
>CAISXI010000468.1 GCA_903889425.1 uncultured Roseiflexaceae bacterium
CGATAATAGCCTTGGGCAATCTACGGTTCCTAATGGGCTGACCGATGTGGTATATGTGGCTGCGGGTGCGAATTCAAGTGCCGTGGTAACGCGCAATGGACAGGTCGTCATCTGGGGGGAAAACGCATTTACTATGACGGCGCCCAATTGTTGTGCGAGTGCCATTGCCATGAATTTCGCATATCAAAGTAATCAAGGCAATCTGGTACCTGCCCAAACCATTACCGTCCACAAAACGGGCATGCAAACCACCAGCACCGTGCTCGATGCGGCGCAATTCGCAGTGAGTCACGATGTGCGCTTTAGTGGTTTGATCCCTGGTCGTCGTTATCGCTATACCCTGACCCTGACCAATACCCAAGGAACGCAAACGTATAGTGGCGTGTTTGTCAATAATCTGGTGTTTAACAAAATCTTCACCCCGTTATTGCTGAATTCGAGCCCGGCCATACTGCCCCTCGTGAAAGGGAAGTAGGAATAATGATGATGATGAAACAACGCTCTATATATGGAATCATCGCGGTGCTTGTATTGCCATTACTCATTGGAATTACAAATGTAACAGCCTTGACGAGTCGCATCATTGCATTGCCAACACCGCAACGCATCCTACCCGCCACCAATGGCCAAGTGACGGTATGGGGGGATGCGTCTGCGAGTTTACATAATTTACCATCGCAAGCCGCTGCCGATGTCCGCCAAATCGCCATGGGCGCACATCATGCCATTGCCTTGACCAAAACCCAACAGGTAATCGGCTGGGGTACTAATTGGAATGGCGAATTAACAATCCCTCCCACCTTGACCGATATCGTGCAGGTCAGTGTCGGTATTTCGCATAGTGTGGCATTACAACAAAACGGTACCGTCGTGCAATGGGGCGCTGCGTCATCAACGATTGCTGATGCCCCACTGCCCACAGATGTGGTGCAAATCGCCGCCGGCGACCGCCACACCGTGCTATTGCGGGCCAATGGGAGCGTGGTGGTGACGGGCTTGGCAAGTCAACGTGTCATTCCCAGTGAATTAACGGGCAAAACAATTGTGGCGGTGGCGGCTGGTGCAGATAGCTCGCTGGCCCTTGATAATACCGGTACCATCTCCCAATGGGGTGGTGTCACTATCCCCACGGTGGTAAGTAGCGATGTGACGACGATTTTTGCCCATGGCAATGTATATGGCGCCGTCCGGAGCGATGGCACCCTGATTGTGTGGGGCGATGTCGCCGATTTAACCCCAGTTGCCCCTGCCACCGCAATCGACAACACGACCACGGGGTGCCCGTGTGTCCGCTTCCCCAATATGGGTGGGATGTTGGATATGGCGGTGGCGCAATGGGGCGTGGCATTGCTCCATCGGAGCGGACTAATAACAGCCATCCCCACTAACACCACAGCAGCGCCGACTGACATACCAAGTCGTGCCATGCAATTCGGTACATACTATACACACAATACGGGTATCGCGCTCCAATTCCAGGTCACTCCCGTGACGACCGTGACAAATACCCCAATTCCTCGCTTAGACATTCGATTGCCCCAAGAGCTGAATAGCATCGGCAACGTATCTGTGTGGGGGGGCGACAGCAATGTGCGTACGATTCCAATCAGTGCTACCAACGGCGTCATCCAAATCGTTGCTGGTCGTGGGCATATTGTGGCATTGCGGAGCGACAGTCGGGTAATTGCATGGGGCAGTAATAATGCCGGGCAAATCAATGTACCGCCGAGTCTCACTTCCATCCAAGCATTGACATCACCACAACGGGTGATTGCGGTGGCGGCTGGCGCCAATCATTCGTTGGCGTTACTGGCTAATGGCACGGTACAGGCCTGGGGTGATAACACGTACGGTCAAAGTAGCGTTCCGACAGGGCTTACCGATGTGGTCCAAGTCGTAGCCGGTATTCGTCATTCTGTGGCGCTCCGCAAAAACGGTCTGATTGTGAGCTGGGGCGATAATACCTTTGGTCAGACCAATGTACCTCCGCTCTTGGGAGTTGCCAAAATTGCTACGGCGGGGTGGCATACTGTCGCCTTGTTGTTCA
>CAISXI010000469.1 GCA_903889425.1 uncultured Roseiflexaceae bacterium
CGCCGCTGGTTGGGTTGCTCCAACAGGCCCATGCCCACGGCATCACCACCAGCATCGACATGGTACTACCCGACCCGCGGGCCGCCTCCGGCCAATACCCCTGGCCGCACATCCTCGCACTCATCTTACCCCATACCGATGTGTTTGTACCCAGTGCCAGCGAAATCTGTGCCATGCTCCGCCCCGACCTCTATGCCTGCTGGGGACATGACTGCGACCAGCAATTGAGCCACGCCGATATCACCAGTATCTGTGCGGAGCTGATTGACCTCGGGGTGGCAGTGGCCGGCATCAAACTGGGCAGTCGCGGGCTTTATCTGCATACCGGGCCAGCGACGGCGTTCACGCATCTGCAATGGCTCGCTACTGCCCAATGGGCCAACCAACGTCATTGGCAGCCGGCCTACCCCGTCACGGTGGCAGGCACCGTCGGGGCCGGTGATGCCTGCATGGCTGGCCTGATTCATGGCATCACCAAAAAACTCCCTGTACACATATGTGCACAGGGAGCATGCGCCGTAGCTGCGTGTTGTGTCGAAGGAATCGATGCTGTCAGCGGTATTGTGGCGTGGGACGACACCCTGCGCCGCTTTGGCATCACCCCAGATTAATCTGCGGTCTGCAAGACAATCGTGATGCCGCCGCGCAACGCCACCGGGATGTCATTGGCGGCGCCTTGGTAGCGAGCAGCCTCGTCATCACCTAGGATGACTGCCACCAAGGCTTGTACGATTTGGGCCTCGCTATAGCCGGCAATCGCCTGGCAGGCCTCGATGATGTCGGCGGGCAACCCTGCCGCCAACAGATGCGCCAAGGTCAGGGTGCGAATGTCGCGATTGACCTTCGTCAAGGCCTTGGTCACTGCAGCCACGTAACGGTTCATATCGCCGGCCAGCGCTTCGGTCTCGGTGTCGCCCTTAGAAAAACCGGGAATGAGTTTCGCAATGTTCGCCAACACGCCACTGCTCCCACGTTTGCGTGTGGCCGGTACAAGCGGATTAACGATTTGTGAATGCACTATGTCGCGAGGCGGCGCACTACTACGACGAACATTCTCCCGTAGTGAATCGCCTGCCGGCGCACTACTCATACGCGCACTACTCTTGCGGGCACTACTCGCCGGTCCCGAGAGACTGGCACCTATTATTTGTGGCGCGTACATCACTTGTTCTTGGAGCATCCCCGCACTGCCGTGCCAGTCATAGGCCAGTTCTTGGGCCACCACCGACTTGACCGCCGTACCAATTACTTTGGCATCGCTGGCGTGGGTTGCCACGGCAACGACTGCCGTCTGCTCCGACAAAAGCTGGTGGTGCTCGGCCCACGCTTGTTGGGCATCACCTACCAAATCAGCCAAGTGTTGGGCAGCGATTGTGCGCACAAAATCAGCCGTGAGCGCATCGGGCACCGTCGTGGTGGGAATGGGTGTTTGGACCGTGCCAACCCGCAGATGGGGGGTGACGGCACGGTCGAGCACTGCCGTCAATAACGCCGTATCACCGACGTATTGCAGGCGCCGGCCTTGTTGCCACGCTACCACGCCTTCACCATACTCGATAGCCACATCAAGCACCGCTGTTGCCTGGATCCGGCGCACAATCCGCGCCATGGCATCGTCGATGCGCTCGTTGGGGGTCACCACCTCACAAAAACCACCCGTAATTTGGGCCAATTTTTGGAGCTGACCATCGGCTGGGGCAAAGCCAATCACCATTGGATAAATCCGGTGGCCAGATTTCACTGCGCGCGTTGCCACACTATCAACCCCATAAGTCTCACCGTCGGTAATCAAAATCACATCACAGTCAGTTCCGTTGGTCGGCATATTGAGGACATATTCAACAGCCTTCACTGTTTCGGTGCCACCGAGGTCAGAATTAACGGTTTTGAGCCACGCATTCATCTGTTTGCGGACCACAGCGCCGACCTTCATTAAGCCTGCAGTGACATCTTGGACCTCACTACCAAAACGCGTGACCGCAATCGAGTCGCCGTCCTTGAGCAACTGCAACAACCGTACCACCGCGTGGCGGGCTTGGGTGATTGATGTACCACCCATCGACCCCGAGCAGTCAATCAACAATTTGACATGCATGGGCTTGGCTACCGGTGCCGTTGTCGTGGGGGGAATCGTCACGTAGTTGGCCAACCACTGTTGGCGGGCATGATTGGCGGTCAAGCTGCCACGATAATCGGCATAGCCTTGCGCCAACACCACCACGTCACGATCCATGCTCACGCCGTCAATCGCAATGGTCGTGACGGTTTCATCACTGGCAATGGTGGCGATATGACTTGGCACTTCGAGTGTACTGGCAGCTCGCCCCCATACCGTCAATTGGTAGGTGAACGGATAGCGCACAAACAAATCGCTGAACGGCACTTGCTCGGGGCGCATCGATTTGGGTGGCGTACCATAGCGGGGGGCAATGGTGGTGGGCAAACTCACCCGTACCACCCCGTCATTTGGTACCAGCATTTCGCCGTAGGTGATATGAATGGCGACTGCTTCGCCGGCAGGCACATTGCCGATTTGGATGGAGTAGAGGTCCGCAACCTGCGTCACCAAAATTGCCGTGTCGCCGGCTGCGACTGCCTCGGTGTATTTTTTGCTGGCCTTGGGTTTGGCATGTACCTGTGATTGATAAACGGTGCCCCGCACATGTATCTCGGCTTGGAGCAATACGGCAGCTGACGGCAAGGGGAATGTATACATGACTTCTAATGGGTCATGCGTATTGTTTTGGTAACGTTGCTGAATCGTCATTCGCAAAAACAACCCGACCATCGACCCGACTGCGTC
>CAISXI010000470.1 GCA_903889425.1 uncultured Roseiflexaceae bacterium
GGTTGCAGGTGGTATGTGTCGTTTTTGCTTGTGCTAAAATATTTCAAATTTTATTGAACTATTTTTGCGGCCAAAAAATCACACCCCACTCCGCATCCCACCTTGTTGCGCAGTTTCACACAAATAGCCATCTATTGTTATTGTTGCCGAGAGTATTCCATATGTTGTTTTTGCTTATGCAAAAATATTTCAAATTTTGTTGAACTATTTTTTGCGGCCAAAAAATCACACCCCACCCCGTATCCCACCTTGTTGCGCAGTTTCACACGATTCGGCGGATATTATTGCCGTGATTGGCAACAATATCCGCCGATGCAACCCACACTATTTTTTATGTAGCACCACACAACAGTCGATTATTTGGCAGGCAACAACGTCATAATCGTCTGGGTAAATACGTGGCAGCAACGCACAATCGAGGGCAAATCAACCCATTCATTGCACTGATGGAAGTTGGCCCCAGTAGGACCATGCAACACGGTGGGAATGTGGGCTAGCTCGGCAAATAAATTGGCATCACTGACACCCGTTGAATAATAATATTCGCCGGCGCGGCCATGCGCTTGGGTAAACGCCGCTTGTAGAGACTGCACCAAGACATGATCTGCCCCAATTTCGAACGGTGGGTAATAGGGCGGGGGCGTGGTAAGTTCGATCCGTGCCGGTGAATTGAGCCCAGCTACAATCGCATCCATTTGGGCCATGACTTCGGCTTTGTTTTCGCCGGGCACAATTTGGCGTGACACCAACACTTCGGCCCGTTCGGGGATGGTCACCACATATTGTGCGCTGCCACTCAAAAACGACAAAATCGATTGTGATGAGGGGATGCGCTCATGCTCCCCCAATGGCAAACCATCGACCTGCACTACAAAGCGCGCCGCTTCGCTGGCTGCATTAATCCCTTGCCACGGCATAAACCCATGGGCCGCTTTGCCAATCACATCGACACGTACGAGGATTTTGCCAGCAGCACCCAACTCAATTTCGGGCACCGATTCGCTGACAATACAATAGTCGGCGGCAATGCCTTGCGTCACCAAACTATTGGCACCCAGTGAATAGGCTTCTTCGTCGACTACCGAACTAAAAATCAACGTGCCGCTCCAGGCATCACGGTTTTGGGCAAAGGCCCGGGTTACCAGCATGTTGGCAACCACACCTGATTTCATGTCGCAGGCGCCCAAGCCATACATGCGGTCACCATCGATGGCACCTTGCCACGGGTCACAATCCCAGCCTTCCGCAGCCAGCACCGTGTCGGTGTGACCATTGAGCATAAAGGTGGGTCCAACGCCGTTTTCAATCCGCACCACTACATTGGGAGCTTGACTAGTGGGCCAGATTTCGGCGGTCATGCCGTGAGCAGTAAACCAATCGGCCACGGCCTGCTGGACGGCGTGTTCTTCACCGGGGTAGCTTTTGATGGCTACCAGTTGGCGCAATAGTGCCGTTACTTCGGCTAAATCATACGTAAACATAGCTGGTTATCCTTGCGTTCTTTTCAAAAAGTCCATCACCAGTGCGGCATATGCCGCTGGTGCTTCGCGGCGGATACAATGCCCCACATTCCGAATCAAGCCAATCTCCACCCACGGCGATAATTGTCGGGCCAACGCCGCTTCTTGCGCCGTCACAATCACCCTACTCGCCGGATCGCCCACGATTAACAACGTCGGCATCGTCAAGGCGGCAATCATGGTTTGCCACGCCACAAAGCGCTCTGTCTCATTAAACGGCAAGCGTGCCCCCACTTGGAGTTTGGCTTGGGCCCACGGGCGCAATTCGGCAGCCTGCCAAGTGGGGTTATCGTCGGCACCACGCACGATTAACTGCTCCAGCGACAATGTTTTCATGGCATCAAGCCACGCATAAAACCCCGCATCGTTGGCAGCGGCCA
>CAISXI010000471.1 GCA_903889425.1 uncultured Roseiflexaceae bacterium
AGGCGATGTGTGGCAACACACGTTGTGGGTTTGTAATGCGGCAGTTGGCCAATCACACGACCTCGATGACGAGCAACGCATCATCGTAATGCTGGCGGCGGTGTGTCATGATTTGGGTAAGCCAATGACGACCGTGGTCAATGATGCGGGGCGGATTGTGAGTCCTGGGCATGCCGAAGCCGGTGACGCCCCTACCCGAGCATTTTTGGCGCTCATCAATGCACCCGAACGCTATTCCGCACCCGTCACCGCCTTGGTGCGTGAGCATATGGCCGGTGTGAGTGGTCAGCCCTCGCCACGGATGGTGCGGCGCTTGGCGCAGCGTTTGGCACCAGCCACCATCGATTTGTGGGGTCGGATTACCGGTGCCGATGGTGGTGGGCGTCCACCCTTGCCGGCAGTGAACTCTGGTGCCGCCTGTGTGGCGCTGGCGCAGTCATTGGGCGTGGTGATGGGCAAACCGGTAGCCTTGATTCGGGGCGAAGATGTGATGCGCCTCGGGGTCCCCCAAGGCCCCCAAATCGGTGATTTGCTCAAGCGGGCGTATGACGCCCAACTCGATGGAATGTTTGTTACCCGTGAGCAGGCCCTCGCGTGGCTCCAAGAAACATGGTATACCGCTAGATGAAGCTATATTGAAAAAATATGGAGCTATAACATGAATATTCCCTTGGCACCGTTAGGTGTGATCCCACGATTTGTGACTTGGCGTGGTCACCAGATTGCCTTGCACGAGGCGGGTAGCGGACCAACCGTGTTGTTGGTGCATAGCATCAATGCAGCGGCATCGTGTTACGAAATGCGCGCGCCCTTTCGGTTGTTGGCGGCCAACTATCGGGTGGTGGCTATTGATTTGTTGGGGTTTGGTGATTCTGATCGGCCCCAAATGTATTACACGGCTGAGGTGTATAGCGCCTTGATTGGTGATATCGCCCAACTGCTCGGTGGCGCCGTGCACCTGGTGGCGGTGTCGTTGAGTAGTGCCTATGCCTTCACGGCGGCCGCGCAGCAGCCGACGGCAATTCGTACCGTCACCGTCGTATGTCCTACTGGCATCCAAGACTTAGTCGAACCACAGCCCGTTGGTCGGCTCTATCGAACATTTGCCAGTGGATTTGGGGGATTGTTGTTTGCGGGATTGGTAAGTCGCGCCAGTTTGGGCTATTTTTTGCGCTCGATGGCCTATGTCGACCCCGCCGCCTGTGATAGTGCCATGATCGACGCCTGTTGGCGGGCAGGGCAACGACCCGGCGCTCGTTGGGCACCGATTTGTTTTGTGAGTGGGCTGTTGAATTGCGATGTGCGTGCGGTATTACCGTTGGTACAGCAACCGGTGTTGATTGTGTGGGGCGATGGTGCCATGACTACCCCTGTCAGTCGGATGCCGCAATTTGTGGCGGCACTGCCCCAGGCGCAAACGGCGGTGTTTCCCGCCGGCATGGCGGTCCAAGATGAATGCCCGGCGCAGTTTAGCGCCGCCGTGTTGCAGTTTTGGCAAACGACAGAGATGGCGAATGTGGTACCAATGGTGTGAGCAATAGGTTTTTTTGTATAATGGCAAAATCTCACCCTTAGGGTCATTCCATGCCGGTTGTGCTGGCAACTGTTTGGGAAGGAGGAATGAGCAAATCGTATGTTGCGCAAGCGCACAGAACGGGTATTGTTGCGCTTCCATTATTTCGTGCGCCATTTCGTCCTTCTTTTTTCATGCCTCTGACTTCGTTCAGTGATTCTACGACTACGGTCGTGGAATGACGATGTGCCAGCACATTTATTCCAACGCCGGGTGTTGGCATTGCAGATTGTTGGGCATCCAGCCAAAGTCGTAATCGACGGGACGCCCTATGTCGTCCAGCAAGTTCAAGTAGTACCAGATGCGCCCCACGCCACCTCTGGCCATGTGCTGGCGCGGAGTGAAAATAGCTGGACGGTGGCGGTGGCTGATGGAGCCGTGACGGTGGTATTGGCGGCGGCGGCATAATTGCGGTACAGTAATTGATAGATATAGCGTGATTCCTGTGTACGGTGTAGCCGTATGCAGGAATCGTCACACAAGGAGAGTTTTATGGCGCTCCCAACCAATATGCAGGCCTTGCGCCTTGAATCCTTTGATGGGCCTGAGGGCTTATTTGTGCGTGAGGTGGAGGTGCCGACGCCACGGGCCGGGCAGGTGTTAGTAAAAATGCGTACGGCAGCAGTCAACCCATCGGACTTGATGTTTTTGCGGGGCCGCTACGGTGTGCGCCGCGAACCACCCACCACCCCCGGCTTCGAAGGATGTGGCGTGGTGGTTGCGTCCGGCTCGGGGTTTGGCCAAATGTTGATTGGGCGACGGGTATCGTGTGCGGCGCAGGGCGAATTTGGCACCTGGGCCGAATACACCATTGCGTCTGCCACGAGTTGCTTTCCGCTCCGTGCCGCTGTCAACGACGACCAAGGCGCCATGATGCTGGTCAATCCCTTGACCGCTTGGGCCATGCTTGATACCGCCCAACGCGCTGGCCACCGCGGGGTGGTAATCAATGCTGCTAACAGCGCATTGGGGCGCATGATTATCCGGGTGGCGGCAGTACGTGGCATGCCAACCATCGCTGTTGTGCGCAGCGATACCTATGTCGCCGAATTAACGGCATTAGGGGCGACGCAGGTGTTGGTGAGTAGTGATGCTGATTTTGGGCAACAGTTGCGTGAAGCGAGTGAACGCCTCAAAGCAACCATGGCCTTTGATGCAATTGCCGGCGCGCAGACGGGCGAACTGCTCAATGCCATGCCCCGCGGTGCCCATGTGCTGGTATATGGGGCGTTGTCGCTATCGCCGGTACAAGTGGACGTGGGCACGTTGTTGTTTGGTCAGCGCCGCGTCGAAGGGTTTTGGTTGTCTGAATGGATTACCAAATACGGCATGCGCCGGGTCATCCCTGCCATGATTGAACTGCAAACACGATTATTGCCCGCCATCGAAACAATTCCTATCGGGCATTTTGGTTTGGCAGAGGCCGCTGCTGGTATCCGCGCCTATCAAGACAATATGGGCGCCGGCAAGATTATTTTGCAGCTGGTGTCCTAACACCAGAAACCGCCCCGTACCACGCGGTACGGGGCGGTTTTTTATACTGTTTTTTACACGCGGTAGGTGCTGGGACGGCGGTTGGCCAATGAGGGGACACTTTTGCGCAAGCGCTCTAGCTCGACCATGTCGAGGGTGGCTACCACCACCCCTTCGCCATCGGGGGCTTGGGCGATGACGGTGCCCCAGGGATTGATAATCATGCTCCGGCCATAGCACTGCCGCCCCACGGGGTGCTCACCCCATTGGGCTGGTGCGATGATATAGCACTGATTTTCGATGGCACGAGCCCGCAACAACACTTCCCAGTGATCTTTGCCGGTAAAGGCGGTAAAGGCTGCCGGCACGGCGATGATTTTGGCGCCAGCCAGGGCGAGGGTGCGGTAGAGCTCGGGGAAGCGCATGTCGTAGCAGATGGTCAACCCCAGCGTAATGCCGTCGACGTCGGTGGTGACGACTTCGGTGCCCGGCATGTAGGTGTCTGATTCACGGTAGCTACCTGGGGCAATATCGACATCAAAGAGATGGATTTTGCGGTAGGTGGCGACCATTTGGCCTTGAGGATTGAACATGATGGTAGTGTTGTAGTCTTTGCCTTGGCCGGTTTGTTCGATAATTGAGCCACCATGCAACCAAATGCCGTGGCGTTTGGCGGTAGCGGCAAATGCTTGGGCTGTTTCGCCGTCGAGGGTTTCGGCGTTGGCGACATGATGCTCTTTGCGCCCTAAAAAGGTCACACATTCGGGCAATGCCACCAATTGTGCCCCTTGGGCGACGGCTTGGTCGACGAGCTCGATGGCGCGGGCCACGTTGCGTTGGCGATCTTCTTGCGAATTGATTTGGACAAGTCCTACCCGCATGGTTGTGCTCCTTTTATCCATAGATTATCCACAATACATCCCGAAAATCAGTCGTCACCCGCCACAAACGTCAGCCGATCGAGCCGGACGGGCAAGGTGACGGCGGTGCCGATGGTTGGTGCAAGGTGTTGAGGCATATCATAATCGAATTGGGCATCTCCTGCCACACTGGTGATGCGGAGTCGTTGCCACGGGGCCCGCAAAAAACTAGCGCTCACGACGCCGTGGAGGTATGCCACTGGCACATCAGGGTCAAGTATCATTCCCACATCTGCCGGGATGAGGAGTCGACCCACATGGGCTGGTGCAGTAATCGCAATGTCACCAAATGCCGTCGTAATTCCAGCGTTGGTGGCAATATACGCCACACTGTGTGGCATCCCTAGTAAACTGGCTACAAATTGGCTTTGCGGATCATTGTAGAGGGTGGCGACGGGGCCTTGGCGCACAATCTGCCCCGCCCGCATCACCAGCATATCACTGGCGATTTGGCAAGCTTCGTTGGCATCGTGGGTTACATAGATGGCGGCTACTTCTTCTCGAGCCAGCCACTGGGGTAATTCATCGAGCAGGCGGTCACGCAGGCTGCGGTCGAGCGATGCAAAGGGTTCGTCGAGCAACAACAACCGTGGGCTAGGCGCCAAACTGCGAGCCAACGCCACCCGTTGCCGTTCGCCACCCGACAATTGATCGGGGAAGCGTTGCGCCAAATGCGGTAATCCGACCAACTGGAGCAAGGATTCTACCCGGGCCGCGATGGCTGATTTGGCTTGTCCATGCAGTCCGTAGCCGATGTTGGCGGCCACGCTGAGATGCGGGAAGAGGGCGTGGTCTTGGAACATCAAGCCGATGCGTCGTTGATGTGCCGGTTGTTGGGTGATATCGACCCCGTCATAGCTGATGGTGCCGCTATGGCCAGGTTCGAGTCCGGCAATAATCCGGAGTAAAGTGCTTTTGCCACACCCCGATGGCCCAATAATGGCTAATCGTTGGGCGGGAGCTACCGTTAAATTACAATCAATGAGCACCGGGGTTTGCGTGTATGAATGTTGTATATGTGCTACGGTGAGCATGCTGATTCTCAAAAAAATTGTCTTGCCTTCAGTATAGCGTATTGTGTTTAATACCGAGGTTTAGACTTCGTAATGACTCGCACAGAGGGCGCGGGGGTGTTTTGTTGATTGAGGTGCGCCGAAGAATGTCTGCCCATGCGCTACGTACTTCCGACTTCACTTTACTCTTCCGACTTCACGCTTTCTACTTCGTATGTCTCGCACAGGGCATGCGGAGGACACAGCACACCCCAACGTCATTGCATGGCGCCAACGGCGCAGTGCAATCTCCGAGTGGTAGGACAGATACCAGGGCACATAGAGGTCACAGAGGGGTTTTGTTGATTGCGGTGGGCCGAAGAATGCACGGGCATTGGTAATGGCACTCATTCCGACTTCACTTCCTACTTTATACTTCACACCTTTTACTTCCTAACTGTTATAATGATGCCAATCAAATTGCGTCAGAATTCCCACACCATTATTTCTGTGTATTGCAAAAAACGTCTACGTGACTTGGTCTGATATATCAGGAAGACTCCTGACCACCACAAAGGAATGCGTGTGATTGCACTTTGGCAACGTCGCTGGTTATGGCTCAGTTTATTAATCGCCATCGTAATGCGGATATTTGTCTGGGTCGTATTGCCCCGCAATGGCTGGATTTCGGACGAAGGTGAATACCTGTCTGCGGCCACCTGGCTCAGCTACGGACGTGGGTTTGCATGGTATCTCGACTTCCTCTGGACGCGGGCACCCCTCTATCCGTTGTTTGTGGCCGCCCATTTGCGCTTTGGGGGCAACGAATATTGGGTCTTTTTTAGTCAAATGCTGTTGTCGTTGTTGCATGTGGTGCTCGTACGCGCCATCGCACAGCGCCTATATCCCATCCAATCTGCGGTGGCCGATATGGCCGGGCTAATTACGGCCTTGGCGTTGCCACTCGCCGTATTTGCCATGACGGTGTTGTCCGAAACCCTTTTCCTCACTTTTTTTCTCATCATTTTGTGGTTGGCACTGGGTTTCCAAATCGCGAGCCCGAGCCTCTGGCGAGCCGCCTTGATCGGGATATTTTTGGCATTGGCCACGCTTACCCGCGGCATCATGCTGGCGTTTGTGCCGTTTGTGGCGGTATGGATGTGTTGGGGTGGTTCACCGCTGCCACCCGAATATTTTCGTAAACGGGTGCACGCCGTCATCGCCATGC
>CAISXI010000472.1 GCA_903889425.1 uncultured Roseiflexaceae bacterium
GCATCCAAATCAATGATTGGCCATTTGACGGCAGCCGCTGGTGCCGTCGAAGCTGTCGCCACGGTACTGACCTTGCGCGATCAAATCATCCACCCCACCATCAACCTCGAGCAACCCGACCCCTTGTGTGACCTCGATTATGTGCCCAACGTGGCCCGCCCTGCCAAAATCGATGTGGCCTTGAGTAATTCGTTTGGCTTCGGGGGCATCAATGCCGTTATCGCCTTGCGGCGCTGGAAGTAATTATGCAGACAATTGGTCACGATTCATGGGGTATTGTGGGGCACCACTGGGCAGTCGACATGCTTCGGCATGCCGTGGCAGCCCAGCGCCCGGCTCACGCCTATCTGATTAGTGGCCCGCGGCACGTCGGCAAGGCGTTGCTGGCGTTGCGATTGGCGCAGACCCTCAACTGTGAGCAGGCGGGTGACGCCCCGTGTGACGATTGTCGTAGCTGCCGGCGGATCGCCAAAGGCAATCACCCCGATGTGCGTATCGCCAGCCTCGCCACCCAAGGCGCCACCCTCAAGGCCGAAGAAGCCGCCCGCCAACGCGATGTGCGCATCGAAACGGTGCGGACGTGGCTGGCAGACATCAACCTACGCCCCTACGAAGGGCGCCGGCGCGTGTTTATCCTCGACGATGTCGAGCGTTTGAGCGAAGGGGCCGCCAACGCCATGCTCAAAGTGCTCGAAGAGCCGCCCCCCTACGCCACGATTATTTTGGTTGCGCATACCGCTGGTGATGTGATGGCGACGATTGTGTCCCGTTGCCAAGCCATCAAATTACGCCCCGTGGCTCGTGACGCCATTGCGCCGTGGCTGATGACGCAAGGGGTGAGTGAGAACGATGCGGTGACGTATGCCGCTTGGAGTGAAGGATTGCCGGGTTTGGCGCATCAATACGCCCACAACCCCGAAGCGGCCGGGCAGCTCCAAGCCCAACTCGACGAGTTGTTGTCGTTGTCACAACGCCCGCTGGTAGAATGTTTTAAGTGGGTCGAAGAGCAAGGCAAAGCCTTCCGGGGTGGCGAACAAGCCGCCGTCTACGACACGTTGTTGTTGTGGCAACGCTGGTGGCGCGATGTGCTGGTGGTGGCCGCCGGCGTGCCCGATGCGATTACGTGGGTCAATCGTCAAGCCGATGTCACCCGGGTGGCCCGGGGCACCGGCGTGGTGCCTGCGGCTGCGTTTGTGCGGCGGCTGGTGTTGGCGGTGCGACAATTACGCGAAAACGCCAACCCGCAACTGGTTTTCGAACAACTCATCCTGCAGCTCCCCGACCGCCAATAAATGTGCGTTGCTGTATATGCACAAGGCGTCTCGCTGATTTTGTATAAAAAATGCGATAGTCATCAAAAAAAATATCGACATATGCTATAATTGCGCCATATTTCCTTTTTGTGGGTATGAATAACGCAGGAAAGAGGTGCATGTGACAAACACATCTGCCGTTGTGCTGCAACAAGTCACCAAACGCTTCCAAAACGTGACTGCTGTTGATGCGATTGACCTCGACATTCGTGATGGTGAGTTTTTTTCGATGCTTGGACCTTCAGGATGTGGCAAAACCACCACCTTGCGCATGATTGCCGGCTTTGAGTTTCCCAGTAGTGGGGTGATTTCGCTGGGTGGTGCGCATGTCGAAAAAGTCCCGGCGCACTTGCGCAATGTCAACACCGTGTTTCAATCATATGCGCTCTTCCCCCATATGACCGTTGCCGAAAATATCGCCTTTGGGCTCGAAATGAAAAACGTCCCGCGGGCCGACATCAAGCCGCGAGTCGACGCCGCCTTGGCGATGGTGCAACTCGGAAATTACGGTGCGCGTCGCCCCAAACAATTGTCGGGTGGCCAACAACAGCGGGTGGCCTTGGCGCGGGCGCTGGTCAATCGCCCCAAAGTGTTGCTCCTCGACGAGCCACTCGGCGCACTCGACCTCAAGCTCCGTAAAGAGATGCAAATCGAACTCAAACGCCTGCAACAAGAAGTAGGCATTACCTTTATCTACGTCACCCACGACCAAGAAGAAGCCTTGACCATGAGTGACCGGATTGCCGTGATGAATCAAGGTAAATTGCTCCAAGTCGGCTCCCCCACCGAAATCTACGAACGTCCTAGTAGCCGCTTTGTGGCCGACTTTATCGGCGAAGCCAACTTCATCGATGGCGTGGTTACCGACATCGGCACACCCTATTGCACTGTGCGTGCCAGCAACGGACTCGAACTCAAGGGGATGCTCCAAGGGACGTCGAGTGTCGGGGCCGCCGTCACCATCGCCATCCGCCCCGAAAAACTGCGCCTGACCGTGCAAGCCCCCGAAAATGTGAGTACCTTGGCGGCCAAGGTAGAGCAAGTGGTCTATATCGGTAGCGATACCCGCTTGACCGTCCGCCTCAGCGATACTATCACCCTCGATGTCTGGGAACAAAACATCCGCTCCACCCTTGACCGTGATGCCTATTGGCAACGGGGCGAACAAGGATTTGTGACTTGGAATCCCGATAACGCCTTGATTTTGACGGCATAGGAGGTGGCGATGACTGTCGTAGCACCAGACGAGACACCACTCGCACACCAACGCCAACAACGCCGGCGATTATGGTTGTTGTTGGCGCCAGGTGGCTTGTGGCTGTTGTTCTTTTTTGTGTTGCCGTTACTGATTGTGATGCTCTATAGCTTTGCCACGCCCGGTCCTACCGGTGATGTGATTTGGCAATTCAATTTCGATAGCTATATCACCTTGATGGGCAAAGATCTTTACTTCAACGCCTATTACCGCTCGTTGTGGGTGGGCCTTCAGACAACGGTAATCTGCCTGTTGGTTGGTTATCCGTTGGCGTTGTATATGACACTGGCTGCACCCAAGCAACGCAATTTATTGCTCTTTTTGGTGTTGATCCCTTTTTGGACAAACTTTTTGGTGCGCACCTATGCCTGGATGATTATTTTGAGTAATAACGGGCTCATCAATGAATTATTACAGATGCTGGGGTTCGCCAAACAGTTGCTCTACCCGAGCACTGGCGCAGTGTTGGTGGGCTTGATTTATGGTAGTTTGCCCTTCATGGTGTTGCCGTTGTATGCCTCACTGGCGCGCTTTGATTTTACCTTGATGGAGGCAAGCGCCGATTTGGGGGCAGGGCGCTGGCGCAGTTTTTGGCGGATTATGTTCCCCTTGACCGTGCCGGGTGTGGTCGCTGGCTCGGTGTTGGTGTTTATTCCTACTGTCGGTCAATTTGTGGTGTCAGACCTGCTGGGCGGCTCCAAAGTGGACCTACTGGGTAACCTGTTGCAGCGCCTGTTTACTCGCTCTAATCCACCCAATTGGCCGCTGGGATCGGCGTTGGCGTTGGTCTTTATGTTTGTGTTGACGCTAATAGTGATTATCTACTTTCGCACCACCACGGAGGAAGATCGATGATCGATGTACCAGTGCCGGCAACGCGTCCCCCCAACGACAACCGTAGTACGGTGGGGCGGCGCATATTAGGGCTTCATGCCTGGCTGACCTATATTTTTTTGTATGCGCCGATTGTCGTATTGGTGTTGTTTTCGTTTACCACTGACACCTTTGGGGTGCGCTGGACGGGCTTTACCTTTGAGTGGTACTTGCGCCTCGCCCGTGATAGCCGTATGATTAACGCCACCATCAACACACTCTGGGTCGCAACGATGGCGACGATTATTGCAACCGTGTGTGGCACGCTGTTGGCGTTGGCCATGGAGCGCTACCGCTTCCGCGGACGTAACGGCATGGATGCCTTGCTCTATTTGCCCATCGTCATCCCCGAAATCGTGATGGCCTTGGCGTTGCTGGCCTTCTTTTCGTTTGCCTTTGGTTTGCTCGAATCACTGACCGGCATCAAATTGCGCATGAATATCTGGACGGTGATTATTTCGCACGTGGCGTTTTGTATTTCGTTTGTGGTAGTAGTAGTGCGGGCCAGCCTCAAAGGCTTTGATTTACGCCTCGAAGAAGCCGGTGCTGATTTGGGGGCCGACCCCCAGACGGTTTTTTGGCGGATTACCTTGCCACTGATTATGCCAGGGGTGATTGGCGGGGCGCTACTCGCCTTTACGTTGTCACTCGATGACTTCATTATCAGTTTCTTTAC
>CAISXI010000473.1 GCA_903889425.1 uncultured Roseiflexaceae bacterium
TCCATTGTTTGGGATTGGTCATGATATCTGTCCTTTTGATACAAAAAACAATTGCCATACACGATTATAACGTAGAGTCACGTGATTGTGCTATGCTACTGCTATTCTTGTTGGAACCACAGAGGAGTCGTACCACATGAGCAATCCCACCCGTATCGGCATTATCGGCGCTGGCGCTATCGCCATGCATGGCCACATCCCCGGCTTCAAACGGCATAGTGACGCCCAAGTCGTGGCCGTTTGTGACACCAACAGCGAGCGTGCCAATGCCCTCGCCACCAGCCACGGTATCCCCACCGTATATACTAATTGGCGCGAAATCATCGCCGACCCCAACATCGACGCCGTTACCGTCGCCCTCCCCAACGCCTTGCATGCCGAAGTGTCCATCGCCGCCCTCAACGCAGGCAAGCATGTGTTGTGTGAAAAACCCTTGGCGATGACTGTCGCCCAAGGCGAAGAAATGGTTGCGACCGCTCATCGCCAAGGGCGCGTGCTGGCCATCAATATGAGCAACCGCCCCCGTGGCGAAGTGCAATACATGCGCGCCAAAGTCGCCGAAGGGCGCATCGGTACCATCAGCTATGCCTCGGGGCGCATGATCCGCCGCGCCGGTATCCCCGGCTTTGGCAGCTGGTTTACCCGCAAAGAATTATCCGGCGGCGGCGCCTTGCTCGATATCGGCGTACATATGCTCGATATGGTGCTCTACATCCTTGGTAATCCGACCGTCAGTGCGGTACGTGGCGAAGTGCAATCGGTGCATGGCCCACAACGTCGCGGCCTCGGCGGCTGGGGCTCAGACCGCGTGATGGACGGCACGTTTGACGTCGATGATTTGGCTTCACTCCACTTACGCCTCGCCGATGGTGGCTTGGTTACCATCGAAGTCACTTGGGCGTTCTATGGTCAAAACGAAGAACGCATCCAAGTGGTCGGCAACCAAGGAGGCTTTGACTTCTTCCCCACCTTGTACGGCACCGACAAGCCTTTGCGGTTTTATAGTGATGACAATGGCAGCCCCATCGAAACCATCCCCACGCTGCCTAGTTTGGCCGAGCCAGCCCACAACGCCATCTATCGCCGCTTTGTCGATACGATTCGCGGGACGGGCAGTGTGGTGGCCAGTGGCGATGATGGCTTGGCGATTTTGCGCTTACTCGAAGCCACCTATCGCTCAGCTGCCGAAAAACGTGAGATCACCCTATAACACATGCACGCATATGGTGGTGGAGGATTGCTTCACCACCATATTTCACCGTTTGTTAATCTTGATTTGACCAAAAAAACCTTACAAATCATTTATCATACAGTCACACAGACTTTTTCTATCAAAAGGGAGGCGTTATGACTCGTGTACGCCGTACCACCACCAAACAGACCAATCCACCACCACGTTTACTCAATCGCGAACAAAGTTGGATTGAATTCAATGCACGCGTACTCGAGGAAGCCCTCGACCCTCAGACTCCCCTGCTCGAGCGTGTCAAGTTTTTGGCGATTGTCAGCACCAACATGGATGAGTTTTTCATGATTCGCGTGGCCGGACTGCATCAACAGCGCCGTGCCGGCGTACAAACCACCTCACCTGATGGATTGACACCCTCAGAGCAACTCACGGCCATCCGCAAAGCGGTCACAATCCAACTCAATCAACAGCGCCAATGCTGGCAAGAAGACATTACGCCCAAATTGCGTGAACAAGGGATTTGGTTACTCAATTACGCCGAGTTAGGCGAGACCCAACGCCAACAAATGGATGAATATTTTGTCAATCAAATCCAGCCGGTATTGACCCCATTGGCGTTTGATGCCAGCCATCCCTTCCCATTGATTTCGAATTTGAGTCTCAATTTGGCAGTAGTGATTGGCAACGAACAAAGCGAACGCTTTGTGCGGGTCAAGGTGCCGGCCGTGTTACCACGCCTCATCCCAATCACCCCCAATGCCGAACAAACACCAGCGGGGCTCACCGTAGCGCAATGTAGTTGTTTTGTCTGGATTGAGCAAATTATTGCAGCCAATTTATATCGGCTCTTTCCAACCGAACTGGTGCGCGAAGTACATCCCTTCCGGATTACCCGCAACGCCGACTTCGAAATCGAAGAAGACGAAGCCGATGATTTGCTCCAAGCCATCGAAGAAAATATCCGGCAACGGCGGTTTGGGGCAGTGGTGCGCCTTGCCATCCAACCAGGCATGCCCGCCCGCCTCCAGCAACTATTACTCCAAAACCTCAACCTTGACCCAGATGAATTGTATGAAATCCGTGGCCAACTAGGCTTATCGGTGTTGATGCAACTCCTCAAAATTAATCGCCCTGACCTCAAAGATGAACCAGACGTACCCCGCATCCCCACTCCATTCCGGGAATTAACGCAACCCCAGGCCTTGTGGGATGTATTGCGTCAGCGCGACATACTGTTGCACCACCCCTATGACTCGTTTCAGCCGGTGATTGACTTCATCGAAACCGCTGCTACCGACCCCAATGTGCTAGCCATCAAACAAACGCTCTACCGTGTGGGCAGTAATTCACCGATTGTACGGGCACTCATGCACGCCCGTGACCTCGATAAACAGGTGACGGTACTAGTCGAGCTCAAGGCGCGGTTTGACGAAGAAAACAACATTACCTGGGCGCGGGCGCTCGAACGTGCGGGCGTGCATGTGGTGTATGGTGTGCCCAATCTCAAGACCCACGCCAAGATGGCGATGGTGGTGCGCCGCGAGGGGGATTTGTTGCGCCGCTATGTGCATGTCGGCACCGGGAATTACAATGCGGGCACGGCGCGGGTCTATACCGACCTCGGGTTATTGACGAGTAATCCCGATATTACCGCCGATGTCGCCGATGTCTTTAATTATTTGACAGGGTATGCCAAACACGACCACTATCGGGCATTGTTGGTGGCGCCGGTCAATCTGCGCACGCAACTTTCGGCAATGATTGAACGCGAAATCACGCACGCCAACGCTGGGGCACCAGCCCACATCATTTTCAAAGCCAACTCATTGGTCGACCAAAGAATCATTGAACTGCTCTATAAAGCATCCCAAGCAGGTGTTGAAATCGACCTCATCATCCGCGGGATGTGTGCCTTGCGCCCAAATATGCCAGGTGTCAGCGAGCGCATCCGCGTGCGGAGCATCGTGGGGCGCTACCTCGAGCATAGTCGCATCTATTGGTTTGCCAATAATCACCACCCTGAAGTCTATGTGGGTAGTGCCGACATCATGGAACGTAACCTCGACCGCCGCGTCGAGTCATTGTTCCCTATTCGTGATGCCCAAATCAGCTTGTGGATGCGTGAAAGATTACTCGACGCCTATTTACGTGACACCGCCCGTACCCGTGTTTTGCAGTATGATGGGAGTTGGGTACGATTACCCAATACCACCGCTGCATTTGATAGTCAACAGTTCTTTCGCTCATTAACAACCATGGAGTAATAATGCCTAATCCGCGAATTATCAATATCACCATTTGGTTAGCCATTGTCGGCATTGGGGTGTTTTTAATAGAGCGTTTTGCCGTAGTCACCGAATTACTGGCAACTCCACTTTTGATGTTTATCATCGCATGGTTAATTGCCTTGATTATTGAGCCGTTGTATGACTGGCTCGAACAGTTGCATATTGCCCGCCGATTTGCAGTGCCAGTTATCTATGTCGTGTTATTGACATTATTGACGGTGGCGATTTTTGCGTTCATCCCCGTCACCTATACCCAGTTGAATCTGCTGGTTACCAACCTACCTGAATTACTGAAATTTGTGACGCTCTTTTTTGCGGACATCGAAATACAATTGAGCAAATTTGGTCTTTATACCGACCTCTCTGCAGTATTCCGCCCCGAAGCAATCGCCGCCCAGCTCGGGACCCTCGGTGGCAGTGCCATCCAACAATCACTTGGCTTGGCGGGTGGGATTGCCTCGATTGTGTTCAATATTATCATTGTCTTGATTTTGAGTTATTACATGGCGGTCGATGGCCCACAATTGTTTACGCGGTTATTGAATTTATGCCCTGCCGATTGGCAACCCGAAGCCCGCACGTTTGGCAACATCATCAGTCAAACCTTTGGCGGCTATATGCGCGCCCAAATCCTGAGTTCGTTGCTGTATGCTATCCTCAATGCCGTAGTGATGGCTGCGTTTGGTCTCAATAGCATCACCCTTACGACTGTGATTGTTAGTATCGTAGTAATGGTGCCATTGATTGGTGGCGCAGCAGCGTTGATCCCCCCGATTGTGGTAGCGGGTATCAACAAACCTGAAATCATCATTCCATTTGTGATTGTGATGCTCGTCGTGCAACAAATCCTCTTCAATATGATTTTGCCCCGCATCGTCGGACGCATCGTCGGATTGCACCCGTTGTTGGTTTTTGCTGCCTTGTTGATTGGGAGTGTCGTTGCTGGACCATGGGGGATTTTGTTTGGCATTCCATTGGCTGGTGTCGCCGCCTCTATCGCCAATTATTTCTATCATCGTAATCAAGCTATATTGAGCGCCCAAAAGTTCGCTACGACCAAACAAGCATAACCAACCGATACGAAACTGAGAATTGATGACACAATGCATACAGCACCGAAAAAATTGTCATCATTCAGTAATTTATCATGAAATCATCAGGTAAACCATACAAGTAGAAATATCGGGTATGGTAGAATATTTGTGTGTATTTTTTCACTCTCATATAGTTAAGGAGCGCACATCTTGTATCGACGTTTCCTGTCATCAATGACGTTGCTGGTTGCGCTAGTAAGTGGCGCGCTCGGGTTACCGAGTGTAGCACTAGCCGTGCCACACAGTGCCGGTGAAGTCCCTGCATCACAACCGTACGCAGCATCACGTACATTTAGCGAAACCGGCTTTACCGTTGCCAATTACTTCTACAAAACGTGGAAGGCGACGCCCAATGCCTTGTTTGTGTACGGGTTGCCGATTTCACAACCATTCATCGAAGAAAGCATTTCATCGCCGGGTGAATTTTATCGCGTGCAATATTTTGAGCGCGCCATTCTCGAAGAGCATCCCGACAATTTTGGCACACCGTACTACATCCTCGGGCGCTTGTTGGGGAGCAAACTCGCCTCAGCACGTGGTGGCGAAACTGCCTTCAAGGCAGTAGGCAACCCCGGTGACGGGACGTTTGATAGTGCTTCGGGACATACACTGCGTAATGGACCAGCACCATTCCGGACGTTTTACACCAAAAACGGTGGCTTGCAAGTATTTGGGCGACCACTGTCTGAGCAATTCCAAGAAGTCAACAAAGCCAATGGCAAAACGTACTGGGTACAGTATTTCGAACGCCAGCGCATGGAATGGCACCCCGAAGAAACAAACCCCAAATACCAAATTTTGTTGGGTTTGTTGGGCAACGAGTACCGCGACGCCAAACATGCCGGTAATCCAGCGTTCGTGGCAGGTGCGAGCTTGCCCAATGAATTATCGGGCGCCAACAATGGGGGTGGGAGCGTTAGTAGCGGCAGCGGCTCGACCTCGTCGGCCAGCACTGGTTTTGCGTATGGATTTAATGCGTTGTTATACGAACAACAAATCTCGACGCCCGTACCAGGCATGCGGATGAAGACATTACAATTGGCCAAAGACGCCGGTATGCCGTGGATCCGCATCCAAGTGCGTTGGATGGATTTGCATGACCGCTCGGGTGCCATTTATTGGGGTGAGCTTGACAATATCGTCAGTGATGCAAACAACCAAGGGATCAAATTGCTCGTAAGCGTGGTCAAAGCACCGAGCTGGGCCAGCAATAACAGCAACGGTATGCCCTTACGGGCCTACTTCAACGACTTTAATTTCTTCATGGGGTCGATGGCTGGGCGCTACAAAGGGCGTGTCCAAGCCTACGAAATCTGGAACGAGCAAAACTTGGCGCACGAAAACGCCGGCCGAGTGGCGAATGCATCGTTTTATATGGACATGCTCGTGGGCGCATCCAACGCCATCCGTGCCAATGACCCATCGGCACTGATTGTGTCAGGGGCACCGTCGTCAACCGAAACCAACGTATCGTCGATTGCCATCAGCGATATCACCTTCCTCGACCAAATGTTTAGTGATCCACGGTTTAACGGTGCGGTCGACATTGTCGGAACCCACCCCGGTGGGGCCAGCAACCCACCAGACACGATGTGGCCCAGCAATCCCGGACCCGGACCCAATTATGTCACCAGCGGCGAATTCTACTTCCGGCGGATCGAAACAGTGCGTGATTTGATGGTACGCAAAGGTTTGAGCAACAAGCCGATGTGGGTGACAGAGTTTGGTTGGGCCACCCGCAACAACACGCCTGGTTATGGCTTTGGTAACTCGATTTCGTTCCAAATGCAAGCTGACTACATCGTGCGCGCATTCCAACTCGCCAAAACCAACTACAGTCCTTGGCTGACAGGGATGTTCTTGTGGCAGTTGAACTACGCCGTATCGTGGAAGGCGAACAACAACGAGCTGCACGAACAAGCTTCATATGGTGTTATCAACGGCGATTACAGCCCACGACCAGCCTATTTAGCACTGAAAGCTATGCCAAAATAGCGCTATTTCGTGTATGATTAGATGAGTGTATGGGTATGCGTGTGCCTAAGCACACGCATACCGCGTATGGAAAGCACTTTTTGATGTGCTTCACCGGATTCGATTTGTCACCATTGGAGATTTTTCATGAAACAATACCGGTATATGAGCAAAGTACTAATGTTCCTTTGTCTCGTGCCACTCCTCATCGCCTGTGGCGCAGGATCGGCGAGTGAACCTACTGCAGTCCCACCAGTAGCAGCCACGGCGGTACCTCCCACCGAGACTGCAGTACCCACTGAAGTGCCCACGGCAACCAATACGCCCGAACCCACTGCAGAGCCCACGCCTGTCCCCGGCGAGCCACTCAAATCCAGCACCATGCAATTCGGTATCGTCAATCACTTGTACTATACCGACCGTGAGCGCGTCCTCGCATTGACCAATATTGCCGGGTTTGACTGGGTCCGCCAACAAATCGTCTGGAAGGATCTCGAAGGTCCTGAACCCGGCCAATACATGTGGCCCAAGGAACTCGACGATATCGTCAATGATGTCAATTCCCATAACATCAAATTGTTGATTAGCATTGTGCAAGCGCCGTCGTTTTATAGTGCAAATAACGGCATGCCCGAAGACCCTGTTGCCATGGGCAACTTTGTCGAAGCCTTGATGCAACGCTATGGCAACAAAATCCATGCCGTCGAAATCTGGAACGAGCAAAACCTCGCCCACGAAAACGGTGGCACCGTTGTACCTGCCGATGCCGGTCGCTACGTCGAA
>CAISXI010000474.1 GCA_903889425.1 uncultured Roseiflexaceae bacterium
CCGCAGTGCGGGGGCAATCAAATCGACTGGCATGCCTACTTGGAGCACCAACGCCACCGCCATGGCCACATTGGCGCGGCTATGTAGCCCCGCCAATTGCACATCACGAGCGGATGCCACGACCTGTGCGCCCGTGGCAGTTTCTGCATACAACGTATCATCCTGCCACCACGTATCACCATTACGAGGATGTGCTGGTTGACTGATACCACTCCAGTAGATGTGTGCAGGCATAGTCAGCGCCATTTCCTGCAATACCGGGTCACCAGTATGCAACACCAACGTACCATCAGGCTGCTGATGGCGTCCGATGGCCGCTTTGGCGGCGATATAACTCGCCATGTCACCATAGCGGTCGAGATGGTCGGGGTGGATGTTGGTAATCGCTGCATATGCCGGACTGAGACCGGCGGTATCTAGCCCTTCGAGCACAAACGATGACAATTCGAGTACCACAGGGGTAGTCGGTGTGATGTGCGCTAGTTGTGCCAATGCCGAAATGCGCATATTGCCGGCAAGCACGGTATCGGGGCGCCACGCAGTAAGCAAAAAAGCGGTGAGGGTAGATGTGGTGGTTTTGCCTTTGGTGCCGGTAATCCCAATGATAGGGGCAGGACACAAACGAAAAAAGAGCGTCATTTCCATTTCGATGTGGGCACCCGCCGCCCGTGCCAGCGCCAAAAAGGGCGACGTGGCCGGTACCGCAGGATTTTGCACCACAATATCACACTGTTGGAAGTCTTCGGGGCGATGTTCGCCCAATACAAAGGTAATCGGCAAATCGGCGAGGGCCGTGAGTGAATCAGCGAGTAGCGCTGCGTTGCGCAGATCGGTTACTACCACATCAGCCCCGGCTTCGGCACAAAAACGGGCCACACCGAGGCCACCACCGTGCACCCCCAACCCCATCACCACGATTTTTTTGCCGCGTAATTCCATCGCCTACCTCTTCGTTTAGTGCTCTGGCTCAGTAATACTCGGCTTGGGCGCAGGGGTTTGCACAGTATGTGATTGCTGGAATGACAACGCCAATGACACCCCAATCAACGTCGCCACCATGGTAATCAATACAAACCGCTGGGTGATTTGGGTTTCGCTCCAGCCACCTAATTCGAAATGGTGGTGGAGTGGTGCCATCCGAAAGACCCGCACTGGCGTCCCCGTGCGCCAACGACTATATTTGTAGTAGCCTTTTTGGATGGCCGAAGACAAAGCCTCGCCCACAAACACCACCCCGATTAACGGCAAAAGCAGCCATTGCTGTGACTGCAAGGCAATCACTGCGAGGACGGCACCCAGTGCCATCGACCCCAAATCACCCATAAACACCTGCGCAGGATGGGCGTTGTACCAAAGGAATGCCACACACGCCCCCACCAACGTAAAGCTCAAGGTCGTCAGATTGGTGAATTCACCACTGAGGAAGGTAATCACGCCATAGGCACTAAAGGCCACCGCCAGATTCCAGCCGGCCAAGCCATCGAGTCCATCGGTGAGATTGACGGCGTTGCTGGTCGCCACAATGATGAAGGCGGCTACCGGGAAGAACCAAAAGCCAATGTCGTAGCTACCGATAAAAGGAATCCGCACCAAACCTGAATTGGCCAACCCAAACGGCTGTGGCAAATAGAGTGCCAGACTGATGCCGAGTGCCAACACAATTTGAAGTATCAACTTAACGCGCTCGCTAAAGCCATATTGTTCTTTGGCCGAGCGCTCGAGCGACAAATAATCATCTACGGCACCGAGTAAGCCAAACAAAATCAAGGTAACTAACGGCACCACCATTGACCAGCGATCCACCAAATTAAAGGCCATCGTCAGCACAATCACCGGCGCAATAATCATCAAACCGCCCATCGTCAACGTGCCGGTTTTGACTAGATGGCTTTGCGGGCCGTCCACACGCACGCGCTTGCCAATCCGATAGCGCCGGAGCACACTCAGCCAATAGCGCCCGAAAATTAATGTCACCACAAAGGCGCCCGCAGCCAACAATAAGGCGCGTGACATATCAAGCACTAATAATGATCGTAATGCGTCTTGCACCGTCGTCCCCTTTTCGATGGTGTATACCTGAATCAATCCTCACCAACGATGGATTCCATCGCTGTCCCCTGTGAGGATTACCCAGCACAGTTAATTCCACAATGACAATGAAATCGCCAACAACGCACTGGCCATATTAATGACCACAAAGCGTTGCGTAATCTGCGGATTACTCCACCCGTTGATACGCAAATGATGATGGAGCGGCGCCATTTTGAATAAGCGCACCCCCGTCCCCGTCCGCCAACGCGTATATTTATAGTAACCGATTTGGAGCAACGACGATAAACCTTCACCGACAAACACAATCCCGACCACGGGCAGTAACAACCATTGTTGCGATTGCAACGCGATAATCGCCAGCACGCCACCTAGCGCCATCGACCCCAAATCCCCCATGATGACCGTGGCAGGATGGGCGTTGTACCAGAGATACCCCGCACACGCCCCCACCAGAGTCAAACAAAGCGCCATCAAATTGGTAAATTGCCCACTCATAAAGGCAATCACCCCATACGCAAAAAAGGTCACCAACAACGTCCAACCCGACAATCCATCAACGCCATCGGTGATATTGACGGCGTTGACCGTGGTCCAAATAATCGCAGCGGCCACCGGAATAAACCACATCCCAAAATCAATGCGCCCAATGAACGGTATCCAGGTCAAGCCTGAATGTTGCAGTCCATACGGCGCCGGTAAATACAAAATCAAACTGGCCACCAAGGCAATCACCCATTGGGCAATTCCTTTGACGCGCTCACTCAAACCATACGACGTCGAATGCACCGTATCGAGTGAATAGTAGTCGTCAATGCCTCCCAAAATCGCATAGCTCAGCATCACCCCGAGTGGCAACAACATCGACCAGCGGTCAATCATATTAAACATCATGGTAAGCAAAATCACCGGCACTACCATCATGACGCCACCCATGGTAATTTGGCCATAACTGACCATGGTATCGCTACCTTCGTTGCGGGCGCGTTTGCGGATGTTGTGCCGGCGCAAAAACGCAATCCACCAGCGCCCGCTAATCAACACCAACACCGCTGCAGCTGTTGCCAGCAACAACCCGCGGTCAATATTTCGAATTAACAGGGCGCGTAGTGTTTCTTCCATGATCACGCTCCCTTTGATGCAGACGCGCCATCGGCACGCAAATCGACCACAATCTGTTCCATTTCCATGGCACGTGACCCTTTGATGAGCACACAATCACCGGGTTGGATGTGCGCCCGCACGACGGCAAGCGCTGCTTGGGCATCGGGTGCCGTAGCGACCGCCGTCATGCCCGCCTGGCGCGCCCCCTCGGCAATCCAACGCCCGCGAGAACCGACGGCAATCAACACATCGGCCACTCCTGCCACCCATTGACCAACCTCGGAGTGAGCGGATTCTTCGATGTGCCCTAATTCACGCATATCACCGAGTACCGCCACCCGCCGTGATTGGACTGTCCCCAGCAATTCGAGGGCAGCCCGCATCGACGTCGGCGCGGCGTTGTAAGAATCATCAATGATTTGCGTATTGCTAATCCCACTATACAACACAAAGCGGAGTTGGGTAATATTGTTTATCGCCGTACGCATCGTCGCCCACGGAATCCCAATCGTTATCCCCACCGCAATCCCTGCCAACAAATTGCGGACTTGGTGCAAACCGGGGGCATGCAGGTGCACGACGTCGTCGATGCCTGGCGCCAACACCCGAAACTGCGTCCCCGCCAAGCCTTGCGGCACAATATCAACTGCCCGTACATCGGCATCGGCATGTAAGCCATAGCGCACCACCCGCGCAACCGTGAGTCCTGCCATCGCCACAACTCGCTCATCATCGCCATTCAAAATCGCCACACCGGTGGCCGGCAATGCCTGAACCAATTCAGCTTTGGCCGCAGCAATCCGTTCGATGCTCCCCATCCGTTCGAGGTGCGATGGACCGACCGTCGTCACCACCCCGATATTGGGTTGGGCAATATGGGCCAACAAGGCAATCTCGCCAGCAGTATACATGCCCATTTCAAATACCGCTGCCTGATGCGTCGCATCCATTTGCAACGCCACCAATGGCAACGTCGACTCACTGTTATAGCTGCGGGGAGATTTGAGGGTAGGCAGATGCGCACTTACCAATGCAGCAACGACTTCTTTGGTGGATGTTTTGCCCACACTACCGGTAATCCCCACCACCCATGCGGGTGCAAACCGCCGGCGATGCCAGGCCGCTAACTGTTGCAACGCCGTCAATGGATCGGGAACAGCAATTAATAACGGGCCATGCCACTGCATGGGAACAGACTGACCTGGCACAAGCAATGACCAGCCATGCTGGCGCGCTAATGCGGCCCCTTTGGCTGGGGCAACCAATGCCACCACGGCCCCTGACTTGGCGGCGGCGACTACGTAATCGTGGCCATCGACTGTTTCGCCCACAAGTGCCACAAAAAGTGCCCCCGGTATGACCAGGCGTGAATCAATCGCCACATCGCTGATGCGGAGTGGCGGCACCAATGTTGCGTCATATTGATGCTCCGGCGCAACGCCGTGCAAAATGTCAATTAATTGTAGCATTTAGCCCCCATTGATTACTCCTGGGTTTTGATTTTCGCCGACCAATGAATTGTCGGGGGCAATCCGGTCATAGCGCATCAATTCAGCCACAATCCGGCGATAGACCGGCAAGGCCGTCCGCACACCCCAGATATCGTCTTGAGGACGGTCGATTTTGACAAACACCGCATAGCGTGGTGCTTCAATCGGTGCCATCCCCACCACCGAACCAATGGTTTGGTTGGTATAGCCACCATTGCCATCAGGGATGGATGAGGTGCCGGTTTTGGCACCTACTTGAAAGCCAGGCACCAACCAATTGGTGTCTGGTTGGGTGGCGTTCACATAGTGGTTGGCAGACTTCATCACCATTTGACGAACCCGATAGGCGACGTCGGTATCAATCGGGCGCCCTTGCTCACGGGGCTCGGTTTCGACACACACCCCTTTGACACAGCGCGATTTAATGATATACGGACGCATCATGACCCCGTTATTGGCAATCGTGGCCGCCATCCGCGCCACTTGCAACGGCGTCACCGCAATACCCTGGCCAAAGGCGTTGGTATCAAGATTAATCGGGGTATAACCAGCAGTACCCGGCCGCCAATAAATCCCCGCAGTTTCACCCGGTAATTCAATCCCCGTCAATTTGCCAAAACCAAAGGCATCGACAGTATGATAAAACACCGATTCGCCGGTCATTTCCGCAAATAATAACGCGCCAATATTGCTGGAATAATAGAGCACACCTGCAGGGGTCATGATACCGTGACCGTTATAGTCGAAATTCGCCAGATTGTAGTCGTAGCGGCGAATCGTCCCGTTGTCTTCGACTTGGGTGCTTTCATCAAATGCTTTGGCTTGCAGCCCCGCCGCAATCGTGACCATTTTGAATGTAGAACCAGGCTCGTAGACTTCGCCTACCGCTGGATTAATGTTGTAGATACTCGGATCAACATCGGCATAATCATTGGGATCAAACGCCGGGTAACTCGCCATGGCCATCACGGCACCGGTTTTGACATCAAGCACAATCGCCGTCCCCCCCGAAGCCCCATGCTGATCGATTGCTTGGCCCAGTTCTGCTTCAGTGACATGTTGAATGTACGAATCAATCGTCAAGGTTAATTCATTGCCATTAACCGGCAGTTTTTGTTCATACGGGCGTGACCAAATCGGATTGCGATTGATATCGACTTCCGCCGTAATCACCCCATCAGTACCCCGCAAAAATTCATCAAAACTCGCCTCGACACCCGCAATCCCCAAACCATTTAGATTGGTTGCGCCAATCAGGTGCGGGGCAAACTTGCCTTGGGGATAAAACCGGTGTGGTTCATATACCAAATGCAAACTCGGTTCATCCAGAATCATAATCTTGTCGGCGACTTCAGGGGCCAGCCAACGTTTAATCGGTACCCACGCCCGACTCGTGTCGAGTAATTTGGCGAGGATCTTTTCGGTGGGCATATCCAAAATCGCCCCTAGCGTCACCGCCAAGCGGGCCGAATCCGCCGGCGCGACTTGCACCGGCGCCACATACAAACTCTGGCGCTCCACATCGAGCGCCAGAATATTCCCGTTGCGATCGTGGATTTCACCCCGACTTGCCGTCAACGGAATCACTTGATTTATCTCGGCACTTGCTCTGGCCGCATACCCCTTGCGGTCTAACAACTGCACATCAGCCAATTGCAACGCAATCCGCCCCAATGCCACCAGCACAATCAACAACGCCGCACCCAATCGCCATGGATGCAGCACAATTGAACGCGGTGAATTGTCAGCACTCGGGATACTCATGGATTCACCGTCTCATTCACCACCAACTGCCCACGGTCGTTTGTAAGTACTAAATATTGCATATCGACCGATTGCACCGGAATCATCCCCGTGTCAATCGCATATTTCTCAATCCGTTGCATCGACTGCGCATCGGCTTTACGTAGCAACAAGGCTTTGTGTTCACGAATCATCTGCGTCTGTTCCGCTTGCAATACGTCGATTTCGTGCCCCGTCTGCGCCACCCGCACCGTCTGTGCCACCAATGCCACCCCCATCAACGCCAACAACAAGGCCACCGCGACATAGCTACGGCCACCATCAAGCTGAATATAGCGCCCCAATTCCAACCGCCGCAAACGCGCCTGTTGTAAGGGAAACAATTGTTTTAGGGGAATCGCCATACGCTGCCTCTTTATTGGTTTAGTAGTACGATACTATGTAGTATACACAAAGTTTTGCAAATCACAAACGAGCAATTGCCCGCAAGCGCACACTGCGACTGCGCGGGTTTTGGCGTTGTTCGCTATCACTCGCTTCGACCGGCTTAGGGGTAAGGGTCTGAAAAAACTGCCGGTCACCACTGAGCGTCGCCGCCCGAAACGCCAATTTGACGATGCGATCTTCGAGGGAATGGAAGCTCATAATCACCAGCCGCCCCCCCGGCGCCAACAATTCCAACGCCTGGGGAATCACCGTTTCCAGCACGCTCAATTCTTGGTTGACCGCAATCCGCAACGCTTGGAATGTGCGCGTGGCCGGATGGATGCGCCCATGCCGTCCCCCCATCGCCCGCGTCACCACATCGGCCAGCGCCAAGGTGGTACGAATCGGTTGCACCCGCCGCGCATCAACAATAAAGCGCGCAATCCGCCGTGACGCCCGGTCTTCGCCATACAAAAAAATCAAATCGGCCAATTTGCGCTCATCGAGCGTATTGACCAAATCTGCTGCCGTGGTCGGTCCGTCTGGGTCGAGCCGCATGTCGAGTGGGGCATCATGTTGGAACGAAAAGCCGCGCTCGGGGGTGTCAAGCTGGTACGACGATACACCCAAATCCAACAAAATCCCATCCACCGTGTCCCAGCCCAAGCGGTGCGCAAATCGCGCCATGTCGGCGTAATTGCCCCGCACCAGATGGGCGCGATCACCAAATTCGCTCAAGCGCATTTGGGCCGTCGCCAAGGCCGCCGGGTCGAGGTCGATGCCCAACAATTGGGCGTCTGCTGGGCTGGCTGCCAATACCGCTTGGGCATGCCCTGCCCCGCCCAACGTGCCATCGATAAAGCGATGACCAGCGGGGGTCGTCAGCAACGCCAAAACTTCGGTCGGCAACACCGATATATGCCGGAATGGAGTGGTCATATGTTTAGAACTTTAATGTGGTAAGTTGCGCAACCAATTGGTCGGTTTCATTGTCCATAGCCGCCACCGTCTCGCGCCAGCGGGCCGGTGACCAGATTTCAAAATACTTATTAATTCCGACCACGACCACTTCGTCACCCTCGATGCTGGCATAATCGCGCAACGTCTGTGGCAACAAAATCCGTCCCTGTTTGTCCAGCGTCGATTCTGACGCCGCCGAAAAAAGCAACCGTTGTAAATTGCGGGTGTGAATCTCACCCGGTGCCAAATCACTCACCTGATCAGCCAGCTTTTGCCACATCGGCATCGCCAAGCCCATGACACAGTGATCGTAGCCACGCGTAATCACTACCCCTTCGCTCAACAACGTGCGAAAGCGGGCAGGTATGGCCAGACGACTCTTGGTGTCAATTGTGTGTGCGTATTCACCGAGAAACATTGCAACTCCACTGTGGCGAAATTCATCGAAATCGATGAGTTATCCCCACTTTCCCCCACTTATCCCCACTTATGAACCAATTATAAACGCAGAATACGAACTATGCAAGCATCAATTACAGATTGATTGCAACCGAATCATGGCAATTCATCCCCAAATGACAGCAATGCGCATACCAATCCCCTATTGTCATGGATATTCAATGTTTACACTATTTTCTTTTTTTGAAAAAAAGCGTAGCGGGGCAGACGTGAATAAGCACCACACACCCCACCCAGCCCCACCCGCACACAAAAACATGGCGACTGATGCCTCAGCGCCATGTTTCGTGTTATAAATGAACCAACACGCACCAATCGCGTTTTTACAAAAAAGGAGACCCCTCATGAGCCAATTAACTCACCTCGATAGTGCAGGTCACGCTCATATGGTCGATGTCGGGGGTAAGCCCGAACAAAAGCGCACCGCGGTGGCAGCTGGTCGTGTCATCATGACCACTGCCACTCGCGATTTGATTATTGCCGGCGGCCTGCCCAAAGGCGATGTGCTGGCAGTGGCCCGGATTGCCGGGATTATGGCCGCCAAAAAAACCGCCGATATCATCCCGCTCTGTCATCCACTCGCCTTGACGGCCGTCGATGTGCAGCTCGACGCCGAAGAGAGCGGCATCGCCATCGTGGCCACTGCCTCGATTACGGGCCGCACCGGCGTCGAAATGGAAGCCCTCACCGCCGTTAGCGTCGCCGCCCTCACCATCTATGACATGTGCAAGGCCGTCGAACGCACCATGCAAATCAGCGATATTCGCCTCATCCGCAAAGAAAAAGTGTAGAGCCGCAGCCCGCTGCGGCGCTACGGCACGGCGATCTGGCCTTCGTTGCTCCGGCCCCAGGCCAGCACGGTGCCGTCGTTTTTCATGGCCAGCGAATGTCGGCCACCGGCCGCAATCGCTACCACATTCACGGCAGTCGCTGGCACCGTGCGTTGGCCAGAGGTGTTGCTGCCCCAGGCCACCACGCTGCCATCGCTCTTGAGGGCCAGCCCGTGGCTGTCGCCGGCAGCGATGGCGTGCACATCGCTCAGCCCACTAGGCACCGTGGCTTGGCCGGCGTTGTTGGCGCCCCAAGCCACCACACTACCATCGCTCTTGAGCGCCAGCGACAGATTGCCGCCGGCCGCAATCGCCACCACATCACTCAACCCGACCGGCACACTGCTCTGTCCAAACGAATCATCGCCCCAACCAACCACCGTGCCGTCCCGTTGCAACGCCAGTGAGTGGTTGAAGCCGGCGGCTACCGCCTGCACCAGCCCTAAATCACTGGGGATGGCGAGTTGGTCGTAGCCGTTGAATCCCCATCCAAGTACTTGACCACCACGGGTGACGGCAAGGGTGTGGTCTTTCCCTGCTCCAATTTCCATTAAATTTGTTGCTTCTGCTGGAATAGTTATTTGATCGTTATTATTTCTTCCCCAACCCACTACCGTGCCATCATTCAACAGCGCTAGCGAATGGGTATTGGCGGCAGCAATCGCCACAATAGGTGCGGCTGTGGCAGTCGGCAATGTAATCTGTTCATAAGAATTACTCCCCCACCCCTGCAAGACACCAGTCCGTAGCGCTAGCGAATGGAACGCCCCCGCCGCGAGCACCACCGCCCGAATCGTCGGGGTAGCCGTCAAGGTATAGGTCGCCGTCGCCGTGGGCGTGTAGGTATACGTCGCCGTCGCCGTGGGCGTGGACGTCGCCGTGGGCGTGGGCGTGGACGTCGCCGTCGCCGTGGGCGTGTAGGTGGACGTCGCCGTCGCCGTGGGCGTGTAGGTGGACGTCGCCGTGGGCGTAGGCGTGGGTGTTGCGGTGGCCGTATACGTTGGCGTGTGGGTGGCCGTATACGTCGCTGTGTTGGTGGCCGTAGGCGTAGGTGTTGCGGTGTTCGTCACCAGCGCCGTATGCGTCGCAGTATTGGTTTTGGTGGCTGTCGCGGTTTTAGTATCAGTACTAGTACGGGTAGGCGTTGCCGTTTTGGTATTCGTTTTGGTCGCAGTATTTGTTTTGGTGACTGTAGCCGTTTTGGTGTTTGTTTTGGTACGGGTAACAGTTGCCGTTTTGGTATTCGTTTTGGTCGCAGTATTCGTTTTGGTACGCGTTGCAGTTTTGGTAGTGGTGCTGGTGCGGGTAGTGCTTGCCGTTTTGGTGTTTGTTTTGGTACGGGTAACAGTTGCAGTTTTGGTATTCGTTTTGGTGGCAGTATTCGTTTTGGTGCGGGTAGTGGTTTTTGTCGTAGTCGCAGTTTTGGTATTGGTAATCGTACGCGTGGTAGTTTGAGTTTTGGTATGTGACGCAGTAGGGGTAATCGCATAGCTCACCGTGGGAGGATATGCGAGCAATATACACAGCATTCCGATCGTAAATATGCGCATAACAGTCCTCTTCGTGTCAAAGAAATCTACACCGTAATGGAGATTGCCCGATGCCAAAAATGGATTGCCTACCTATTTTCCAAGATGGGGGAATGAAATAAATTGCCTACCTATGTGCAAAATCAGGAAATAACCCGTCGGTTCCTTTCATAAATAAAATAAGACAACTGCGCGAATCGGCGCAGCCGATACGTGGGTAGTTTGCCTATTGGTGATTGTTTCACGGTTGGATTGCACAAATTATACTAATTTACAATTTTGCTGTCAATACCATCTGCTCGCAATTTATGCGTATGCGTCCATTAACTCAGGCTAAAATAGAGTATTCATTTATAGACGGTCATGGATATATATGCTCACGATTATTGGTGATATCAACGTCGATCTTTTGATGGC
>CAISXI010000475.1 GCA_903889425.1 uncultured Roseiflexaceae bacterium
GATCGACGCACATCAATCAACAAAATGCCTCTGAGCTCTCTGCGCCCTCTGTGCGAGACAATTATGACTACGGCACGGCATAGGCAGGCATTGATCGACGCACATCAATCAACAAAATGCCTCTGAGCTCTCTGCGCCCTCTGTGCGAGACAATTATGACTACGGCACGGCATAGGCAGACATTGATCGACGCACATCAATCACCAAAACGTCTCCGTGTCCTCCGTGTGCCCTGTGCGAGCCAATGACGAACGTACTGTGTGCCCTGTGCGAGCCATATGAGCAGAGTTTTTTGACATTGGGGTATGCATGTGCTACCATTGCCATATGGCGTGGCGACGTCGCCAAGTGGTAAGGCAGAAGTCTGCAAAACTTCTATTCACCGGTTCGAATCCGGTCGTCGCCTCCATTACACCCCTCTCGGAATCGTCGACGGTTCTGAGGGGGGTTGTGTTTCATCTGCATAGAGTGTTGGAAGGATGGTGCATCTATGACTGGCATCGACATTTCCCACCTCGATTATGCGAGTTTGGTCGCATTGCGTGACGACATCAATCAACGGCTGTTGGCGCTCCGCCGCACCCCAGCCATGCGCCTCGATGAATTGTTGGCGTTATTTGAGGAAACCAAAATCGCCTTGGCCGACCATGGTCACCAATGGCGTACCCTCGAGCGCTGGCAGTGGATGGATGGCGAAATTCGCTTTTGGCTTAACCCAATGGATACAACGCGATTTACGATTGGTTGGTTTACCATCGACGATTTAATCGCTTGGTTGCATGATAGTGGTCCGATTATGGTGCCATCTGCGTCACGCGATATTGGCATGCGCTGGATTGATGTTGATCAATCTAAAGATTAAATAATGATTAAATACACTGACGTGTATTGTTTTTGACGAAGTTATCCACATTATCCACATTTTGGGGATTGTAATCCGTATGTAATAAATACACCTTGAAGCGCATTTTGTGCATGTTCAAGGTGTATTTTGTTGGAGGGCGTATGCAGGAACATCCCAAATCATCCACGGCTCCACTCGGGGTGGCCATTGTGTCGTACAACACCTGCGAATTGTTGCGTACCTGCTTGGCGTCGTTACGGCGGAGCAGTGTGGCTACGGCGGTGGCGGTAGTTGACAATGGCTCGCGTGACGAGAGTGTGGCGATGATGCGCCGTGAATTCCCTGAGGTGCTGGTGATTGTGCCTGAGGCCAATTTGGGCTTTGCCAAGGGCACCAACGTGGCGATGCAGGCCTTGTGTGATGCCCACCCCACCATGGAATTCATGATGATGCTCAATCCTGATACCGAAGTGCATGACGGTGCGTTAGCAACGTTGATTGATTTTTTGCAGGCGCATCCGCGGGTCGGGGTGGTGTCGCCGCGGTTATTGAATAGTGATGGCTCGCTGCAACGGGCGGCGTTTCGCTTCCCGACACCGAGTATGACCTGTCTGGAGTTATTTCCGCCGGGCGAAGTAACCCCTGGGCGCTTGTATGATTCGTGGTGGAACGGGCGCTACGCCCAAGAAGTAGTCGGCAGTGCACCATTTGCCATCGATCACCCGCTCGGAGCCTGTATGCTCACGCGCGTTGCAGTGATTGCGACGGTAGGTATGCTCGATGATGGGTATTTCATGTATGCCGAAGAAGTCGACTGGTGCCAGCGGGTGCATGCTGCCGGCTGGGTGATTTGGCAGGCACCAGC
>CAISXI010000476.1 GCA_903889425.1 uncultured Roseiflexaceae bacterium
AAAACAAATCTTGCTCAGCCGGTGCCAGTACCAACCCTTCGAAGTCGAGTAAATGGGTGGTATCGCCCGTCACAATCGTGTTCCAGCCATGGATATCGGTATGGCACAACACGCGCGGCAAATCACGGCTACGCAATTGGGCGCCAAGTTCGCGGAGCTGCGTAAGTAACGTCGCCAACGTTTTGCGGTGCGGTGCCAACATCTGTTGTACATCGGGGATGAGTCCATTCCAGCCGTGATGCAAGAGCTGGTCGAAGGCCTGATCCCAACGCACCGCAAAGGTCTCTTGGCGACAAACAGCAGGCAGTGGGACTTGGGGAGTCATACGATGGATCAAGCCAACTGTGGTGACCAAATGCAATTGTTGGGGCAGGGACAATGGCACTTCTCGGGGAGTAACACCCGCAATGAAATTAAACAACGCCGACACATATTGACCGTCATCGACCAGATAGCCGCCATGCGGAAGCGCATATGGATAGGTAATGCGGTTGGCCAGCGCCGGCTGTTGCGCCAGCCATGCGGTGACTGCGAGATAAAAAGGAGCGTATTCAAGCATACGCGCCGTCACTGCCCGCTGGCGGTCGTAGGTTTTTACCATTACGGTATGTACGGTGGTCTCGAGGCGGTGCGCATGCGCCACAAATCCTGGTTGCATCGAGGTAATCGCAGTGGCGTCACCCCAGCCGTACAACGGGGCGAGCCGGTTCAAATGCGGCATCAATTCGGCCATTACCAATGATTCCTCACATAATCGCTGATTTCTGCCCAGTTAGCGCTCGAGTTGCATCAATGGGCCGCGGAGCGACCAAGTCAATACCAACGCCACTACCAGCGCCACACTTGCAGCCCACCACTGCGGACCAACCCAGGTCACCATTGCCCCGGCAACGATAATCCCCAGTGGGGCGGCAGCATTCATGGCCGTTGTCAATACCGCCATCGCCCGTCCATGCATCGTTGCCGGCACATTGGCTTGGAGCAAACTCAAGAGCGGTCCATGAGCCCACGCCGCAGCCCAACCAATCACCCCCAAGACCGCCACCAGCAAATATGGCATATCGGCAGGGGTAAACGCCAGCAATACCATTGCCACAAACAACAACGCCACCGCCACGACCAACGTATAGATGGTGCGGCGGAATCCGCCCCACACCGCTAATATCACTGCAGCCAGTATCATACCCATCCCACCGGCGAATTCACACCATGCCAACAACCAGGCCTCGGCATGGAAATAATCAGTCACAAGATAGGGCAACAAACTAAAAACAGGCAACACACACATATTGAGCACGACTGCCGCCCCCACCAGCTGCAACAAGCCATGGCGTTGACGATAGAGTTGTTGGATATCGGCCCAATCTTGTTGCCATGGCATCCGCAAACGGCCTTTGGTTGGTTCGGAAAATTGCGTCAACGCCACAATCACAATACTCACGACCAAAGCGATTCCAGCCCCCATAATTGCACGCGGCAACCAATGCACCATGACAATCATGGCCCCAAGCAGTGGCGCCAACAACGATGCACCACCCGTCACCACTTGTTGGATGCCACTAATGCGCTGGAAATGTTGACTGGGCACGATTTGGGGCAATGCGGCCTGAAACGCCGCTACATACACCGCCGTCATCACGGCCCGCCATACTACCACGATATAAATCAGGCTGGGAGTCAGCGCATCACGCCACTGCCAGAGCACAATCAAAGGTAACAATGCCAATACTTCGGCGCCAAGCATCACCCAGCGCCGTGGCATACGATCACTCAACATACCAGC
>CAISXI010000477.1 GCA_903889425.1 uncultured Roseiflexaceae bacterium
CCGAAACGAGCTCACCGGTACCTCGTTTCACATTCACCACATCCAAGACACCCAATCCCAATTTCACCGCCACCAACGTGCCCAGTAATACCGCCACGATGACGTCAACCAAGACTGCCACCACAATCCCCACCCGTACACCGGGAGTATTTGGCAAAGACATGGTTGCGGTGATAGGTTTGCCCAAAGGGATGCTATTCAGAGCCCTGCAACATATCAGTGACAACAAACTGAATGTGAGCCCCGATTGGAATACCGCGACCATCGCCGACATCGCAGTGCCGTTCTATCGCCCCGATATCGACAATGGCGATACTCCAGCCTACTACGAAATCGCCGTGTTTAGTGATGCAGCGCGGAGCAAACAAGCTGGCTTTATCATGCTGACCAATCGTGGGGCAAATGGATCACCGCACGACTTCCCGATTACCCACTGGGACAGCAAAGGGTATGCGATTAGCAAGCAATTACTCAATGCTGCCACAAAAATAGATCGGGCGCTTTCCAGCAAACTTTGGAAGCTCGATACGTTGGGATATGTGGCCGTCCAAAACGATCAAATCGTCAGCAACATTGGTACCATTCCCGCCCTGCTCGATGGGTTAAGCACCACGAATTTTGATTATTATGCCAATCCAGTACGGTCGCTGAGTGAATTCACCTATACGCCTGCCTATATTGCCACCGATGAGGGTAAACTCGTCAATCGCCCATTGATTACCACCGTCGGACCACAAGCGAGTGAGGCCAAGAGTGTATGGCGCTATACCGACAATACGGGCTTGACCGATTTCTCGCAGTATGCCAAGTCATATGCCGATTCGTTTGCACCCTTGATTACGCAATTGACGACAGAAGCAACGCGGCCTTGGGGTATCGAAGACCGCATCATCAGCCCGCGTGACATTGCGAGCTACGACAACTACAGCATCCCGGTACCTGCCGGTGGCATCCTCAAAGTGGTCATCCCAATCCAAGGGATAACCATCAAGAACCTGATTATCGACAACGCCAATGTCGAAAATTATCTGGGTGCCGGACTTGATACACAAACGGTGGCAGGATTCCCCGTACTGACCGTCACGGGGGGGAGCATGCCCACCACCACCCTACCGCGCATGATTGTGACGGTAGTCTCGAGTCGGGGCGCCACACTCGCCAAATTTACCTTCCATTTAATCGCTAGCCCCAGCAAAACTGAGATACGCAGTAACACCACCAAAGCCACGCGGGCATGGAGCAACTGGAGCACGTACTGGGTGGGCGGCAGTAATTCCCAAACCAACGCCGCAGCCGACCAACGCGATTACAATCAGTGGGACATCGGCGGGGGCTGTCAGTCAGGCTGTGGTCCCACCGCCTGGATGATGTTGTTTGGCTGGGCCGACTACAAAAGTTCCATCTCAGGCAGTGGCTGGGGACGCTGGAACACCTACCGTGCCGGCGGCAACAACCTCGGGGTAGCCACTGGTACAACGGGTGTCGCCCCCAAAGCGATGAGCAACGATGTCAAAACCGCCATCTTGTACATCCGCAATCAAGTAGGCACCTTCTGTGTCAGTGGGTCAGGAGCAACCACCCCTTGGGACATGAACAACGCTCGCTATTACCTGAGTTATGTGGGCACCGGTATGGGCTTTGCCGAAAGTCACAACATCGTCGGCTACCACGAAGATCGTTTGATGAACTATGCCATCAACGAAATCGCCCAATCCACCGTCGCCAATCGCCGCCCCGTAGTCATCGGCACTGGTTGGCTGAGCCACTACCCCGTCGCATACGGCTATGCAGTCCGCACTCGCCCCGAAGCCTGGGATGAAGGCTGGTTTGATGGTGACGATGTCGTCTACCAACAACAGTTTTATGTCAATAACGGTTGGGGTGGACAAGGCAACGGTTGGGTGAGCGCCGGCACCTGGTTTGCTGGTCGTGTCAGCAAATAATTCGCTACGTAGCATCCCCCCAGTGAAGCAATTTCACTGGGGGGATTTTGGTGGGGTTGTGCACATCACACAAATTGTATGAGCGGCTTATTCACCGACCGTGCCGGTAGTGTTTTATCAAAAAAGATGGATATGACTACTTAACGGATTCAGTCGCAACCACCCCTACTAATCCCCGCCGATAGCGCCATGCCATCACCACCACCAACACACTCGTCAACAAAATCATGACTGTTGCCCCACGAAAAAAATACGCCGGTGGATAATAATCCGTAGCCAAGGCGGCCACCAATGGACCGAGCATCCCGGCCAATGACAAAACGATTTCTTTGAGCGAGGCAATCCGACCACGCTGGTCGGCAGACGAAATATCGACATAGGCCGCACCAACAGCCGGTATCACCAGCCCGGCCCCGAATCCAGCCAAAATCGAGGCGACAATAAGCAGCGAATATTGAGAGACGAATTCAAGCCCAAAATACCACGCCGTATGAACTATTAAACCGATTGCAATCAGTAAAAATCGCCCAAAGCGATCACTGAGCCCGCCAAAACCAAATTCCCCGAGTGCAGTTGCCGCCCCTTGGACGCCAACCACCACCCCAAACATCGTCGCAGTATAGGCATACTGCTCATACAACTGGCGGAGCATGGCTGGTTCGGTGGCAACCCACGCAAACGTCCAAACGAATTCGACAAGTAACAATACGAGCAACACCCCCAATGGGCGTGGCGGATTGCGCCATATATCGCCGAATCCGCTACGTGATGGGCCATCAGTCGTCTCAGGTACCAGCACCGGTCGCGTCTCGGGGACGATGAAAATAACCAACACTACCGCAATCAACGCCATCACGCCCGACACCACAAACGGAGCGGCAAAACCAAAGGCATCATAGAGTACCCCGCCAATGGTAGGGCCAATAATCAAGCCAATACTAATCCCCCCACTGACGTACCCGATCCATTTAGCGCGTAACTCTAGTGGGGCGATATCAGCAGTCGCTGCCAACGCCGCCGGCATAATCCCGGCATTACCTAATCCCAACACAAACCATAAACCCACAAACGGCAACAATGCATCGACAAACGGTGTAACCAAATTGACAATCGCAATGACGATTAATCCTACGATCAACATTGGTCGCCGCCCCCAGCGATCGACGAGATAACCGGCTCCCGGAGCGGCGATGAGATTTCCCAACGAAAAGGCAAAACTCATCCACCCTAACGATCCGAGGCCTAAATTGTGTGCAATCAACCACGGTGCGAGCACGGGGTAGGGCATCGAATACCCCGTCATCATCAACATCGTACACGCTGCCAACAATATGACTACCGTGATAGGGCGGATATTTTTCACCATGATACAAATACTTTCTCTGCTGTCTCGCGATACCACACCAATCCATCACAGTGATAAATTGATGCCATATGTACAAAAAAGCAACGACCGCGTCACCCAAATAGTGCGCGTAAACACACGTAATTCCGCACATCACGCATAGCAGTGATGGCTATCATTAATTATAAAGTTGAAGACTCACTCGCCGGAACAGGCGCGCCCACAGCCACCAATCGCCGCCCATAGCGCCAGATCATCACCGCTGCCAAGCCACTCGCCAGCAAAATCATGGCGGTTGCGCCACGAAAGAAATACGCCGGTGGTAAATAGTCAGTAGTCAATGCCGCAAACAATGGACCGAGCATGCCACCGAGCGACAAGACCATTTCTTTGATTGCAGCAATTCGACCACGCTGATCGGCAGACGAAATATCGACATAGGCCGCCCCAATTGCCGGTATCACCAATCCCGCACCGAGACCAGCAATAATAGATGCAATAATCAGCGGCGTATACTGGGGTGCTTGATCGACACCGATATACCATGCAGCATGCAGAACCAGCCCAATTGCAATCAACACAAACCGCCCAAAGCGATCACTCAGGCCACCAAAACCAAATTCCCCCAGCGCCGTGGCGGCACCATGCATCCCGACGACCACCCCAAACATCGTCGCCGTATAGGCATACTGCTGGTACAGCTGACGGATCATGGCAGGCTCGGTGGCCACCCACGCAAACGTCCAGACGAATTCCACTACCAACAGGGTAGCCAACACGCCTAGTGGCCGCGGAGGATTACGCCATATATCACCAAAGCCACTGCGTGATGGGCCATCAGTAGGCTCAGGAACTAGCGCCGGTCGCGTCTCGGGGACGATAAAGAGCACCAATATCACCGCCACCAGAGCCATCACCCCCGACACATTAAACGGTGCGGCAAAGCCCAAGGCATCGTACAGTACCCCACCAATGGTCGGGCCAATAATCAAGCCAATGCTAATCCCGCCACTGACATAACCAATCCATTGGGCCCGACGCTCTTCGGGTGCAATGTCGGCAGTAGCAGCCAAGGCGGCCGGCATAATGCCGGCATTGCCAAAGCCCAACACAAAGCGCAGTACGATAAACGGGATTAAGCCATCGATATACGGCGTCACGAGATTGACAATCACAATGGTGAGCAAGCCGATAATCAATACTGGCCGACGCCCCCAACGGTCCACGAGATAACCGGCCCCAGGAGCGGCAATCAGATTACCCAACGAAAAGGCAAAACTCATCCACCCCAAGGCCCCCATGCCAATATTATGGGCAATCAACCACGGGGCCAGCACCGGGTAAGGCATCGAATGCCCCGTCATCATCAACGTCGTACAAGCTGCCAACAGTAATACCACCGTCATCGGACGGACATTTTTCACCATGATGCCATTACTTTCAATAGACGCAACAGTCTGCGTCTCTACCACGACCACAGACGCAGCAGGCTGCGTCTCTACCATAGACGCAGCAGGCTGCGTCTCTACATCTATCATGCTACCACAAGCTATTATAATTGTATGGTATGATAAGATAAAGTTTTGATTATGATTTACATATATACCTGCCGTGTTCAACTAACGAACACATCACGATAGACATTTATGCGCAGCCCCCCCTCTAGTTCGTTGTTTTGCGGAGCGATGCCCCATGACCACTAGTTTGCTACCAACGCTCTTTGGCCAACCCCAAGGTCAACACGTGGCCTATGTACGGGGCAATGTGCGCCTCGAAGATTTGGCCGAAATGTTGGCAGCCATGGCCAACGCCAGTGGTGGCATGATTGTCATCGGCATCAACCCGCGCAATTCACGCCCCGAAGGGGTGGTCGATGTGGACCAAATGAATCGCATGGTGCTCGATGCCGCCGCACTGTGTGCCCCCACCCTGGTCATCCCCATGCCCCTCTTGATCGAACATGCCACCGTGATGGTTGTGGTTGTCAATGTACCTCGTGGCCTGCCCAACGTCTACTCGGTCAACGGACGTTACCTGCAACGCCGTGACAGCGAAGACATGCCCCTCGAGCCCGATGCCCTGCGTAGTCTGTTTGTTGAGCGGGGTGGTATGACTTGGGAGCGTTTGGCGCACAACGACGCGCTCATCCCCGACCTCGACCCCACCAAAATCACCGGCTACGTACACAAAGTAGGGGCCGTTGCCGAAGAAAACGCCATCGATTTCTTGTTGAAACGTGGCTGTATGCACCAGCAAGATCACCTCATCCGCCCTACCAATGCGGGAGTGTTGCTGTTTGCCAATGACATCGAGCGCTTCTTCCCCCAAGCCGAAATCACCCTCGTGCAATATGCCGGCACCACCATGAGCGACGAATTCATGCGTGAAGACATCCACGATACCCTGGTCGAAGCGGTACGCCGAGCCGAATTGTGGCTGGGTCAACACATGAAGCGTGGCAGCATCATGCAAGGACTCGAACGCAAAGATTGGACCCAGTTCCCCCTGGCCGTCGTGCGTGAGGTGCTGGTCAATGCCGTAGCCCACCGTGATTACCTTATCCGGGGCGAAGGCGTTCGTATCACGTTGTATACCGATCGCCTCGAATGCCATTCGCCAGGCCGCTTGCCTGGGCACATGACCATCGAAAATATCGCCGACCAACGATTTTCGCGCAATGAAAGCATCGTACAAGTGATGGCTGACTTTGGGTTGATCGAGCGCCTTGGCTATGGCATCAATCGCATGTTTATCCA
>CAISXI010000478.1 GCA_903889425.1 uncultured Roseiflexaceae bacterium
CGGCGCCGGTGACAACAAAGGCCAGCATTTCGCCCAGCTTTTGGGGCTCGAAGCGTGGCTCAAAGTGGTCGGCGATTTGCCCTGCAACGTGACTTTTTTGCTGGAAGGCGAAGAAGAAGTGGGTAGCCCCAATCTGGCTGCCTTTGTCACCACCCACAAAGAATTGCTCAAGGCTGATTTGGTGATTACCGCTGACGGTCCCATCCACGAAGATGGCACTCCCCAAATCGAATACGGTGTACGGGGCGTGTTGTCGTTTGAGTTATATGCCCGCGGCGCCAACACCGATTTGCATTCGGGCAATTGGGGCGGGGTAGCCCCACAACCACTGTGGCGGCTGGTGCAGGTACTGGCCACCATGAAAAACGCCCGTGGCGACATCACCATCCCCGGCATCATGGAGCAAGTCGCACCGATTACCGCCCTCGAACGGGCCGCCCTCGACGCATTGCCCCTCGAACTCGAACGGGTGATGGCGGGTGTGGGCATGACCGAGCTCGATGGCCCCCCTGAAGTACCTTTTTATGACCGAATTTCCTGCCGGCCGACCTTGACCATCAACGGCTTCCATGGCGGCTACGGCGGCCCCGGCTCCAAAACCGTCCTGCCCCACGAAGGGATTGTCAAGTGTGACATGCGCCTAGTGGGGGGCATGAGCCTGGCAGCCTGCGAAGCAGCCATCAAGGCTCACGTAGCTAGCGTCGATCCCAGTGTGGTGGTGATTTTTGATGGCGGGATGGAACCGTCACGCACGCCCCTCGATTCGCCGTTTGCTCAACCCATCCACAACGCCATCATCGCTGCCCAAGGGGTACTCCCCTACCACATCCCGTCGCTGGGTGGCAGTTTGCCCGACTATGTCTACACCCAAATCCTCGGCATTCCGGCCTTTGTGGTGCCGTATGCCAATGCCGACGAACGCAACCACGCCCCCAACGAAAACATCATCATCGAATGTTTCATCAACGGCATTCGTACCGGGGCCGCCTTAGTCGAAGAAATCGCCAAAATCTAAAAAATCAAAGGGGGGCACGTCATCACGACGTGCCCCCCCTTTACTATCCCCAACAATTATTCGACGCCCAGGTAGGCTTTTTGCACTGTTTCGTTGGTTTGCAGTGCCTGAGCCGTATCGCTCAACACGATTTGACCGGTCTGGAGCACATAACCACGGTGTGCGACAGCCAGTGCCATCAAGGCGTTTTGTTCGACCAGCAAAATCGTCGTCCCCTGCTTGTTGATGTCTTGGATGATCTGGAAGATTTGTTCGACCAGTACCGGTGCCAGCCCCATCGAGGGCTCATCGAGCAACAACAACGTCGGCCGGCCCATCAAGGCCCGCCCGATGGCCAGCATTTGTTGTTCGCCCCCCGACAATGTGCCACCCTTTTGGCTGATGCGTTCGCGCAACCGCGGGAACAAGGTGTAAACCCGTTCGAGGTCTTCCTTCATGGTGACGGCATCGTTACGGGTAAAGGCACCCATCTCGAGGTTTTCGAGCACGGTCAAGCGTGGAAAAATACGCCGGCCCTCGGGTGACTGCAACACGCCCAAGCGCACGATTTCGTGGGCGGGCATGCGGTCGATGCGCGTGTCGTTGAAGCTGATTTGGCCTTGGCGTGGATTGATAATCCCCGAAATCGTACGCAGGGTGGTCGATTTGCCAGCGCCGTTGGAACCAATCAGCGTCACGATTTCGCCGGCATTGACGGTCAACGAAATCCCCTTGAGGGCGTGAATGTTGCCGTAGTAGGTATGCACGTCTTGGAGTGCCAAAATAGGCGTAGCCATGTTTATGCGCCTCCTTGTTGGGTCTGCTTTTGTGCCATCGCCGCAGCGCCACGTCCTAAATAGGCCTCGATTACTTGTTCGTTGCTTCGAATGTCGCTGGGGAGACCTTCGGCGATTTTGGTGCCACGGTCGAGCACGGTAATCGCCTCAGAAATATCCATGACCAGCTTCATATCGTGTTCGATCAACAAAATCGTAATCCCGCGCTCATCGCGAATCCGGCGAATGAGCTGAGTCAATTCGGCGGTTTCTTGGGGATTCATCCCCGCCGTCGGCTCGTCGAGCAGTAGCAATTGGGGGTCGGTAGCGAGGGCACGGGCGATTTCGAGACGGCGTTGATCACCATACGGCAGGTTTTTACTCACGTCGTCGGCCCGACTGGCGTCAAGCCCCACATAATCGAGGAGCTCGTGGGCTTTTTGACGGCTGTCCGCTTCTTCACGGCGCACTCCCACCACATTGGCCAAAATCCCCAATACGCCGGCCCGCATGCGGGTGTGCATGCCCACCATTACGTTTTCGACGGCGGTCATATTGGCAAACAAGCGGATGTTTTGGAAGGTACGGCCAATCCCAGCGGCAGTGACATCGTGTGGTTTGAGCCCCACCAATGATCGACCGCTAAAAACGATACTGCCTGCCGTGGGCACATACAACCCAGTAATCATGTTGAAAAAAGTGGTTTTGCCGGCACCATTGGGGCCAATCAGGCTGGTAATCGAGCCTTGGCGCACATTGAAGTTGACGTCGTTGACGGCAGTCAAGCCGCCAAATTGCTTGGTAACGCCACGAGTTTCGAGGATATTAGTCATGGGGCACCTCGACCTTGACTGGAGGCATCACGCGGGCGGCCCGACCACTAGGCACCAACCCTTGGGGTCGCAAAATCATCATCAAGACCAGTGTCAAGCCAAACAACAACAAACGGAAGTCGGAGGCGAAATTGACTTCGCGGAGCGACTCATTCCCCGACGCCACAATCAGTTTTTGCACCACAGTCGAAAATTGGGGCAAAAAGAGCCGGTCGGCAAATTGGATGATAATCCCACCCAAAATCACCCCCGACATGTTGCCCAAACCACCGAGGATGACCATACACAACAGCATGACCGATACGTCGAAGCGGAAGCTTTCGGGGAAGATGGCACTGATATATGAGCCATAAAATGCCCCAGCCAAACCACTGACGGTCGCGCCAATTGCAAACGCCAACAATTTGACATTGACGGTGTTGATGCCCATGGCACCGGCGGCAAGCTCGTCTTCACGCAGGGCCGTCCAAGCCCGCCCCAAACGTGAATTACGCAAGCGCGAAATGAAAAAAATCGAGATAAGCATGATGCCCAAAATCAAAAAATACCACGGAATCGGCGTACTCGGACTGAATTCTCCAATCACTGGCAACCAGGGCCGATTGATGGGGTTAATCCCTTTGGTACCACCAGTAAAGTCGAAATCCACGAGCAACGGGTAATTCCAGATATTGATGGTAACTTTGTCGAGGTTTTTGATGGCAATCGGCACGATTTCACCAAACCCGAGCGTCACAATCGCCAGATAATCACCACGCAGCGGTAACGTGGGCGACCCGAGGATTAACCCAAACAACGCGGCCACCGCAGCAGCCACCCAAATCGCCAACCAAAAGCTCCACGAAATACCAAAGTGGGGCGACGACACCATGCCGGCGGCATAGGCGCCAATCGCAAAAAACGCCGCATAGCCGAGGTCGAGCAAGCCGGCATAGCCCACCACGATATTGAGACCAAGGGCCATCAAAATAAAGACCAACACGGGGATGACTTCGTTCATGAAGCGCAGATTCAAGAATTGGTCGAGCCAAGGGTAGGTCACGAGCACAATCCCGATCACAATCGCCAAGCCGATGCGCTCGCGCGCAGGTGGTTCGGTGCGGATGACGCACATAATCACACACACCGGGATGCCCAAAATCAGCGCCCCAATGATTGAAATCAGCAATGAGGTGATATTGAGTGGCGTGCCGATGACGGGGTCAATCAGCACACTGCGGATGACAATCCCCAAAATCGTCAAGACACTGGCAATCAGGCTGGCCACCAACCCTTGGCGCACGGCGCCAGCACGGTTGTTGAGGGGCTCGGCTTGGGGCACGCTAAAGCCGTTAATCAGCCCAGCCACCAGACCTGCCAAAATCCCTGCGAATCCACCACTAATCAAGGCGATGGCGAAGCCAAATAACCCGCCAATCAAGCTACTGCGTATGCGTGTATTCATGGCTTAAGCCTTTTGGACGGTATCATCGCCCAACAAACCAGTAGGGCGAAATACCAAAATAATCACCAAAATCCCAAACACCACGGCGTTGGTCCATTTGGTGCTGATATATTGATCAGACAATGCCGAAATAATCCCGATTAATAGACCACCGAGCATGGCGCCGACGATATTGCCGATACCACCCAGCACTGCTGCCGTAAACGAGCGCAAGCCGGCCGTAAAGCCCATATCAAAGACGGCAGTGCCGTTGTACAAGCCAACCAGCATCCCCGATGCGCCGGCGAGAGCTCCACCCAACACAAACGCCAGCGAAATAGTGCGGTTGACGTCGATACCCATCAAGGCCGCCGCATCACGGTCTTGGGCGGTGGCGCGCATAGCCTTGCCCAACCGGGTTTTGCTGACAAACAAATAGAGTCCAATCAACAAGACCACTGATACACCCACCACAATCAGGTCTTTGGCACCAAAGCGCACTCCAGTGCCGGCGAACAGATTGACGGAGGGCAACAAGGCCGGGAAGCTTTTGGGGGCGACGGCATTACTGCCCATCACGCCATTCATGAATGGGAAGCGCAAATACCCCCACAGCAAGCCGAGGTTTTGGAATACAAACGAAATACCAATGGCACTAATCAACGAGGCCATCCGTGAGCCAACCCCGCGCAAACGCCGGTAAGCCCAACGGTCAACCAGCATGTTGAGCCCGGCGGTAAAGCCCATGGTGGCAATCAGCACCACAATCAAAATCGGCGCTCGAATCGACCACGGAGTTTCGGTGGTCAAAGAAAAGGCACCAATCAACGACAACGAAAAAAACGCCCCGAGCATGTAGAGGTCACCGTGGGCAAAATTAATCAATTCGACGATACCATAGACCAAGGTATACCCAAGGGCAATCAAGGCGATATAGGCACCATTGGTCACGCCAATCAATAGTTGGCGGGCGAGCAGCTGGGGATCTGCAATCATCGCTTTGACCATTTCGACGAACGGAATAGTCAAAAAGAGCAGACAAAAAATCACCACGGCGATTTGGCCAAGCAAACGCCACGGCACGGTACGGATTGCGCTGGGGCGCATTGTTGCCATGAAACCTCCACTGTGAATTTTCAATAAAACGGCTGACTAAGGAGTGCATCAACGCCCAGATTCACAAAAAACAATCAAATCTGCAGACTCGATACGCAAAAACCCACGTATCTAGCACAGTATAAATGCAACAACAGGCCGGCGTGTAACACGCCGACCTGTTGCAGACCATCATCACTTACTTGATGGGTTGCACGAACTCGAACTTGCCACCCTTGACTTCGGCGCCGCTCATGGCGGTCAACGAGGTGTCACCGTTGGCATCGAAGCTCCAGGTACCGAGGATACCCTTGAAGTCTTTGGTGCCCATCACGGCGCTGAGAATGGCAGCGCGATCCTTCTTACACACGGTGTTGATGGCGTTGACTGCAACGTTGGCAGCTTCGTAGCCGTACACGGCGTATACTTCTGGCTCGGCGTTGTACTTGGCTTTGTAGTCAGCATACCACTTGGCTGCATCGCCTTCGAGCTTTTCGGCGGGGACGCCACCAAAGGTGGCATAGACGCCTTCGGCATCGGCACCAGCGGCTTCGATGAAGGCTGATTCATAGATACCATCGGGGCCCATGAACTTACCGGTGAAGCCTTCGGCGCGGATGTCCTTGAGCAACTGACCGGCGTTGTTTTGGGTGATACCACCGTAGTAGACCATGTCAGGAGCGGCAGCCACGATTTTGGCGGCCAAGGCGCGGTAATCCGAAGCCTTACCATCGATACCGTCGTGAGCCTTGACGTCCAAACCTAATTCTTTGGCGGTGGCTTCGAACACGTCAGCAACGCCCTTACCGTAGAGTTCGGTGTCGTCGAGAACGTAGACGCTCGTGGCGCCCAATGATTGGGCCCAGCGGGCAGCCGCAGCACCCTGCAAGTCGTCAGCAGGGACGACACGGGCGTAGTTGGGGGTGCCGTTGGGGTAGTACTTGGCTGGTTCGTCAGCTTCGCCTTTGCCTGGCTTGGTCAAGCCCGGGTAGGTGTTGGCTGGGCTAATCATGACCAAGCCGGCTTGGTTCAAAATCGGAATGCTGATTTTGGCAGCGCCCGAATTAAAGGTACCGAGGTACACCATTACGTCAGCATCGCCGGCGGCTTTGTTGGCGTTTGAGGCTTCTTGAGCGGCGTCCCACTTACCGGCGGCGGCAGTGGCATCATCCATGTCTTCATAGCTCAACGTGATTTTGCCGTCACAGGCTTTGTACTGGGCTTCTTCGAGGCGTTGTTTGATGGCATTGACGATTGAGTCGGTTTGCCCTTTGGAAGAACCAGTGCGGGGCAATGACGACACGATTTTGATGGTGGTATCACCACCGCCAACTGATGCCAAGCTGCCACAGGCAGCCATCATGCTTGCCAGCATGACCAACACGATGAGTAGACTTGCACGCTTCATTTTGTGCTCCTTTTTAATCAACCAGACCATCTAAATCCCCAAATAGTCCTTGGTAGTGATTATTTTGTAAAATATTATCAACCAAGAACAAACGGTATTTCAACTGTAGTGGATTACTTTCGAAAAGTCAAGAAAAATTATATTCATTTCATTGTATAAATAATCTAATTTTCCTGCATCATCATCGTACAATTACACCAATATTTCATGGTACGGTTATCATTTTCACGGGCGAGTGGCCACGGTGCCACGGGCGATTGCTACGGCTCACAGATGTGGCCCCGTGACCGCAATCGATGCAGTTGCGCCGTAGCGTAATCGCCCTTACGTTTTTGTACGACGTCATTTCATGGTGCCCCTAGCATTGTGCGGTGGCATGCCACGGAGATTCCACGTTGCGTTTGCCACGGCAACCGGCATGGAATGACGTTGGGGTAGGGATACTTCCTGCTTCCGACTTTATACTTCCTGCTTCAAATGGTATGATAGGAGTGTCCTTATCACGCAATCAAATCATCAGAAAGGCAACGAAGCCATGGTTAAGCACGCATTTGTATGGTGGTGTCTCACCAATCGTGGACTGAATGACATGCAGATCCTCGACGCTGGCCAAAACGCCGGCTTTGAAGGTGTCGAAATGGTGCCCGAACAGTATTGGGGTGAAGTCAAGCAACGGGGTCTCACCATGGTCTCGACCCAAGCCCACGGCACCATCGAATCAGGGCTCAACGACCGGAGCCAACATGCCCGTATCATCGCCGAAACCACCGCCCAACTCGAAAAAGCCGTCAAGTGGAATATCCCTACGCTAATCTGCTTTAGCGGCAATCGCGCCGGCCGTAGTGACCTCGAAAGCTTACCCGTCATCATCGAAGGGCTAGCCAAAATCGCCACACTTGCCGAGCAAGCGGGCGTCAATATTGTGCTCGAATTGCTCAACAGCAAAGTCGACCACCACGATTACCAATGCGACCGCACCCCGTTTGGGGTAGCCTGTGTGGCACCCGTCAATTCACCGCGCATCAAATTGCTCTACGACGCCTACCACATGCAAATCATGGAAGGCGATTTGATTCGCACCGTCCAACAAAACCACCAATACTTCGGGCATTACCACATTGCCGGCAATCCCGGCCGATTTGACCCTGACGAGACCCAAGAAATCCACCACCCACCGTTGATGCGCGCCATATCAGACACCGGTTACGACGGCTTTGTGGGTCACGAATACTTACCACGTGGCGATGTGGCCAGCGCCCTCAAGGCGTCACGCATCTTGCTCGACGTCAAATAATCACCACACCGTCGTGGTATAACGCGCAAGGAAGCACCTATGACCATCCCCACTGGACCATTTGCCCCCAATTGGGAATCGTTGCAACAGTACCAAGTACCGGCCTGGTATCGCGAAGGCAAATTCGGCATCTTTATCCACTGGGGACCATACTGTGTGCCCGCTTTTGGGAGCGAGTGGTACCCCCGCAACATGTATACCCCGGGCAGCAACGAATTCGCCCATCACGTGGCCACCTACGGCCCGCAAAGCCAATTCGGCTACAAAGACTTCATCCCGCTGTTCAAAGCCGAACAGTTTGACGCCAACCAATGGGCCGAGTTATTCGCCATTGCTGGCGCGCGCTTTGTGGTGCCGGTGGCCGAGCACCACGACGGCTTTGCCATGTACGAAACAGCACTCAATCGCTGGAATGCCGTCGAGATGGGGCCCAAGCGCGATATCATCGGTGAATTAGCCCAGGCCATCCGGCGGCACAATATGGTCTTTGGGTTGTCGAGTCACCGCGCCGAGCACTATTTTTTCTTTGAAAAAGGCAAATTGTTTGACAGCGACGTCAACGATCCTGAGTACGCAGATTTATATGGGCCGGCTGCGGTATCGCCCCCCGATTGGCACAATCTCGATTCTCCCGAGCGTCCCGACGAAGCCTTTATCGATGACTGGCTGGCGCGCAACATCGAGCTAATCGACAAATACCAACCACAGCTCTTTTGGTTTGACTGGTGGATTCAGCACAAAGCGTGGGAGCCGGCCCTGCAACAATTCGCCGCCTACTACTACAATCGGGCGGCGCAATGGGACAAAGGGGTGGCAGTCAACTACAAATACGAGGCGTTTGCCCAAGGCAGTGCGGTGTTTGATATCGAGCGCGGCCAAGTCACCGACATCTACCCCCATTTCTGGCAAAACGACACCTCCGTCGCCAAGAATGCGTGGGGCTATACCGATGCCCAAGACTACAAAACGCCCGCCAACCTCATCGGCGATCTCATCGATGTGGTCAGCAAAAACGGCGCCTTGTTGCTCAACATTGGCCCCAAAGCTGATGGCACCATCCCCGACCACGAAGTCTATTTGTTGCACGAAATCGGCGCCTGGCTACGGGTCAACGGCGAAGCCATCTATGCCACCACCCCGTGGCAAATCTATGGCGAAGGCCCTACCCAAGTGGCCGATGGTGCCTTTAGTGATACCAATCGCAGTGACTTTACCGGCCAAGATGTGCGCTTTACCACACGGGGCGATACGTTGTATGCGATTGTGATGGCCTGGCCAGGCACCCAAGCTCGCATTCAATCGCTCGGTAGCGCCAGTGGCCGCCGGCTAGGTATTACCAGCGTCGAGTTGATTGGCCACGACTATACGGTCAATTGGCAACAACAGGCCGATGCGTTGGTGGTCGATATGCCCGCCAAGCAAATCGGCACGTACGGCGTGGTATTCCGGATTCGCTAAATTACGCACCCTCCACGCCTCTCGTATTGCTTCAATACGGGAGGCGTTGCCATACCCCAGCCATCACCCAATAAAGCAGTCGAATCGGACGGGGGTAGGCACGGAGCTGTTGTTCTGCAAAGGTATGGAGCTGATAAACGTGTTTTAATACCACTTTTTTTTCAAAACCCGCCGCGTCTTCGTCTACCAAATGGACTAATTCGCGGATATCGTGGCGTACCGTTACATCTGCAATGAGTACTAGTTGATAGGTATAAAAATAATTTTTCATGTGGCGCCGCGCCTGATGTATCGGCGTCATGCCCTGCGTGGTCAGCGCACGTTCGTGGCGAATCAACGCCGTAATCATGAGGTACCACTGCGCGGCTTTGTCGTAATGGGTGCGCTGTACTACGTCATAGAGGCTGACCCATACCCAGCGAATGACCACAAGCACCACAATTACTACCAGCGCTACCGTGAGGAAGCCTTGTGCATACCATGTGGAGAGCGTGGTAGCGATTGTGGTGTGGTAGGGGATACGTTGCCAAAGTGGCATTGCCACACCTATCAACAACGTCCAAACACCGGTGAGCCATGCGATACATTGTTGGAGCAGCTGGGTAAGTGCATTCATTAGCAGACGCTCATTATAAAAAATAGATCTTCGAGGGCTATTTTATCATTAGTGGATACGTTTCCAACATACGACTATCCTACAGTTTTTGGCGCAAAGAGCCTACGAAACCATCGCCATACATATCGCCACATTTTGACAAAAACAAAATAAATTAGGCGACTATACCATGGCCGCGCATCAATCAGGGTACTGACATGCAATTTGAGCTCATTGATATTCTTAAAATTTTTCTGCATTTTGAATTTTTCCGCATCATCATCGACACGTTCGATTAATATTTTAAGATCTTGACGTTGCTCCGGATCACGCACCAAAATAAACTGATAATTATAAAATTGATTTTTCATATTTGTACGCAACGCTAATAAATCAGCATCCACCCCTTTATTGACACTCATAAACCCACGGTTTAACTCTTCGATACATACATATAACTCTTGTAATCGGTCAAGCCGGCTTTGATAAAAGTACTCACGCCCATTGACAATTAACCATAGTGTGGCTAAAATTGTCGCAATATTACTGACTACATTTATCGAATTTGCATTAATACTACTATTGGTGACAAGTTGCACGATGTTTGGCATACTGATAGTCATATTCGGTATACTTATTTGTGCCACCATTATCCATAAAGAATTCCACCATACTCCCCATGGGAGCGAAGCAAACCCCTGCCATACGCGCATGACCCACTCCCACACCAGCGTACCCCACAGCACAAGCAGTTGCCAAAATTGCCAAAATTTCTCCATGTACACACCTCCATCGGGCTATTCACTCATATTAATGGGCGCCTTACGCAATTTTTGGATTTCACGATTAAGGCGTTCGCGCAACTCCATTAAATCGGCGATATCGGCTTCGCTGTTAAATTTGGTGCCACTTTTGAGCAACTCGATTGCCTGTTTATTGGCTTTCTTCCATTGGTCATAAATGCGCGTGTTATCTTTGCTCGAAAACTCGTAGCTGTTGGCGTGAATATAATCCCGTAGGGCTTCACGATAGGTTGTGGCGGTACTTATATCATTTGAGCGCAGTCGCGAAATAAGGTGGGCATTGATTTTGTACAACTCGACAAACACCCGATAACGCTGGGTATATTGAAAGCTCCGCAACCGGGGAATCCCAATCACAAACGCAATAAGCGCGGCAATACTCGCCAGAAACCCTACCCATTCCACCAGCGTCATGGCCATCAGCGACCCCAACCACACCCCCCACGGTAATTGGGTGAACCATAGCCATATGCCAGCGACCAACGTTTGCAGCCATTGCCAAGCCTGTGCGACAATGTCCATGTGCGCTCCTTTCGACTACCCTAATCCATTATTTACTGCTTGTGTGATTATCTGTATTGTATGGATTTTCACCTTGTGTTGTTTTGTTATTTTTCACAAAAACAAAATACTCCTGCACAAACATATTTTTCGCTAATGATGGAGGAATACCCATATGCGCGTTGAATTCCTTGATGATGAAATGGTGCTCATCAACAATAC
>CAISXI010000479.1 GCA_903889425.1 uncultured Roseiflexaceae bacterium
GACGTGGCTCGCATCGTGGTGCTGTTTGCAGCCCCGCCCGAAAACAGCATGGAATGGACGGATGAAGGTGTGGCCGGCGCCCAACGCTTCCTCAACCGCATCATGGCGCTGTTTATGACCGAACAAGCCGCCATCGCCGCCCATCGTGTGGGCAGTGTCACCACCGCCACCATCGCCGATCACGAAAAGGATTTGTGGCGGGCGTTACACGTCGCCATCCGCAAAATCACTCAAGACACCGAATCGTTCCGGTTTAATACCGCCATCGCCGCCATGATGGAATTCCTCAACGAAGCGCAACGCTACCGCAACGAGCATCCCATCGGTGCAGTTTTTTGTGAAGCAGCCCACCTGTTTGCCCGCCTGCTCTGCCCCTTTGCGCCCCATTTGGCCGAAGAACTGCACGCTGCCTTTGGTGGCACCGGCAGTATCTATGATGTGGAATGGCCCAGCTGGGACGAACAAGCCTTGTTGGTCAGCGAAATCGAAGTGGTACTGCAAATCAACAGCAAAGTCCGTGGTCGCATCCTCGTACCTGCTGCCGCCGACGAAGCCCAACTCGAAACTTGGGCCCGGAGCAATCCTCGCATCCAAGAACTCATCGGCAACGCCACTATCCGCAAGGTCATCGTGGTGCCTGGGAAGTTAGTCAATTTCGTCGTCTAAACGCCAAATAATCATTCATAGCTGTCATAGAATTCGTGGTAATTTCTATGACAGCTATTGTTTTTTACGATTACCAAGTGAGATTGCTATGCTGACACTCAAATTGCTCCCTGCCACCTATGTAATTTGGCAATTACCCAGTGATGCCCCCACGCCCACCATCGCCGCAGGTACCTTTACTACCGTAATTCGCACCACCGATGAATTATCGGGCGTGTGCGAGGTAGATCATGTGCCGGCAGGGGCGACAATTGATGCCGGTTGGCGCTGTCTGCAATTTATCGGACCGTTTGATTTGACATTGACGGGCATCATGGTACGAGTGGCGACGCCGCTGGCCCAGGCCGGCGTGCCGATATTCACCTTGGCTACCTACAATACCGACTACATCCTCGTGCCACAAGCGCGCCTCGTCGACGCCTGTGACGCCATACAACAGGCAGGGCATCAGATTATCGAATAAGCTCCCGGAGCACATACGGTCAGCTGGCTGTGCTACCACTGTAAAGGAAGCATCATGCGCGACATTCAAAACCATTTTGGGGGCGTGGCCAATCAATACGCCGCCTTCCGGCCCACTTACCCCCGCCAGCTCCTCGTCGACTTGGCCACGTTGGCAGCTGGTGACCACACCGTTGCCCTTGACGTGGCGGCAGGCAACGGTCAAGCCACTACCATGCTAGCTGATTATGTCGACCATGTCTATGCCAGCGACGTGGCATTGAGTCAAATCCAAGCCATGCCATCACATCCGCGGATTTCGGCCTATGTAGCGCGGGCTGAAGCGAGTGGATTACAAGCGCAGTGCATCGACTTAATCACGGTGGCGCAAGCGATGCACTGGTTTGATGTCGATGCCTTTCATCGTGAGGTGCGGCGGGTGGTGCGCCCAGGGGGCGTCATCGCCGTCTGGAGTTATGCCTTGTTGCATGCCACGCCAGCACTCAACGACGTCATCAACGATCTCTACCGCACCACCGGGCCGTGGTGGCCAGCCGACCGCGCCCATGTGGACGACGGCTACGCCAACCTGGCATTCCCCTACCCACTCATCCCCTACACGCCACCAGCAATGACCGCCGAGTTCGACGTGGCGCGCTTGTTGGGCTATTTGGGCACCTGGTCGGGGGTGCAACGCTACAAAAAAGCCACCGGCGACGACCCCGTCGCCGCCCGTAGTGAGGCCTTCCGTGCCGCCTGGGGCGGAGCAGATACGCAGCTAGTGACGTTTACGTTCGATGTGACGATGCGGGTTGGGCGGGTTGAGTAACGTTATCTGATGCGATTTACGCTGCCCCGTGGCGCATCTCGTTGTATCGTCACGAAACGACTACAATCGGATGCGCCTAAGAATACAAACCACACGCCATAATATCCATGTGCTATTTTCGCAGGATTTTTTTTGCATCAGCAATCCATGCAGATGCCCATGGTGCAGGAGTCACCCAAATTTCGCGGAGCATCAACACTGCGAGCATCATCATGGCATAAAACTTAAACGACCCCATTAGTAGTGTCACGATACCTAAATGGGTGGGGTAATTAAAACTGCGAAAATTCCCAAACGCGATCAATGCAAAGCTCATCGCAATCACACTTGCCGGCGCAATCCGTAGCGAAATCTCGCGATAACGCCACAACAAAATCAAAAAGACCAAAATCAATAACGTCGAATAATGCATCCACGCTACAGGTATCGCCACCACCATCAACAACACAAACATGGCATATTGAACGGCAAAACCACTCTCGTCTTCGGGCATATCACGCAAGGCCGCCACACATACCAGTGCCGATAATAGGCCAGACAACACCGTCGCCAGCCGTTCAATTGATTTCAACGGGAAACGCAACATCACAAATGGCGCATCAAAAAAGCGTGTCACAAAACCGGCAATCGTCTGGTTTTCGACCCACGACGTCGTGCCCCCCACACTCGGTAATACCGTCAATACGTACTGGACATGGATATCCCAGCCAATGACTGCAATCGCAATCGCATTACAGGCGATCATCCCCACCACAAATCCAGCTAACGCCCACCAGCGCCGTTTGATGACAAAAAAGACCAACAATAACACAGGGTATATTTTCAGCATGGTCAATACCGCAATCACTACCCCAGCCCAGATATCGCGGCGTACCCGCAAGGCCCACAACACCACCGTAAAACAAAACAACAAAATCACATCCGTTTGCCCGTAGGCCACCGTATCATACAACGGTTGATAGTTGGTAAGTAAGAGAATCACTGCCAGCCACCAGAGATAATGAGCACGCATCATCCGGAGCCAAATCCCCATCGTGATGACAAATAACGCAATATTTACAACCCGGAAGTATTGCAGCACCACTAACCCATCGTCGTGGACAAATGGCGTAAACAGCATGATATAAAACGGCGGCCGTTTGTAGACGGCAAATGGATTGTTAGCGACGGTTGCGGATACATAGAGCACCCCCGTATCAACCCAACGGCGGGCTGCCGCCAACCAAATCCCAAAGTCACCACTGTCATAACTAAACAACGTATTCCAAAACAATAACTGATGCGCTATCGCAAGCAAAACGATTCCCGCAAATGCCAACCATATATGGGCAGTTTTGATTGGGAACTGCCACCAGCCCCGACGAGCGCTCCATACCAACAAACTACAACTCATGGCCAACCCCACCAACACATTCCCCATCCATGGTTTGTAGGTGAAATAGCGGATGTAGGTATCGTCTGCCACTAATACCATTTGAAAAACTGGCAATAACCACCATGCAATCGCACACCACACCGGCAACGCCACCCCAGGCACCACCCATTGTCGTTGGGAAGTCGTGGTAATCATCCCCGTCAGCCATGCAATCACAATCCCTAGACTACAAATCGCCAACCAAGCCGCAAACCAATGCCAATGGGGCAGTGTTTCGACGACGTGCGTCGCACTAATCGCGGTCACCACCGTCAGTACAATCATGCATGCCACGATAATGCGGGGCCACGATGCCCCCAACAACCAAGCCAAAGTCGCACATAAAATAGTCACCACCCACCACATTATTACCACATACGGCAAACCAGTATGCAGGAGTGTCGGTGTTGCGCTCATCGCCGTCAATACCACCCCCAACATACGTGGATCTGCACTTGTTTTAATAGTTTGACTCGTCAGCGTGACTGCGCTATACCACTGTGGTTGTGGCGACGGCGGGAGCAATACCCTGTAATGCCGAATATATGGTGATTCCACCCCAAAGCGAATCTGTTGATTGGTCGCCGTTGTTATCATAACGGCCACTCGATCGATATCCGCTGAATGTCCATTTTGTAAATCAAGTGTGCCCACATTCCAACCCTGGTTTATAGTGGGGAAACGCATCGTGGCTTGGGACTTCGACCACCGGAGCGGACTTGGATGTGGCTCAACATCATAAAATCCATCCAGCCACACCGTATCATAATTACCAACATTGATTTGGGATTCATATGTAGTGCTCCATTGGAAAAGGAGCAGTGTCATCACTATCGCAACGATGCTCACAAGCACCACCATCATACGCGTATATGTATTCGTCACGCCAATTGACCCCTCTGCAAAATAACCACCCGTATATTATACAGATGTGCGCCACCGCACTAATGCGCACAACATGCCAAATACCACCAATACCAAATACATCTGTGCGCGCTACATTTGTATTTGCCTAGGAGCACTGTCAGTTGCAGATAACGAGCTTGAAATGGACGATATAAATTCAATTAAATAAATAAATAATACAGAATACTCGTTTACGTTTTTTATCTCTATTCAATATTCGCAAATTATGAATTTTTCTGTTACTATACAGTGTAGAAATGTAGTCACTTCTATCTATTGGTGGAGCGCACGATGTCTGCCAAATCTGATTCGGTATTAAATCACGCCAATTTATCGCTACATCGCGCGCGCGTAACCGATTTTGGGTTACTTCAAGTGTTACTTGATGACTGCGCCGCCACCTTGCGCGTACGTTACGGCATTGGTCCGTGGGGTATTGCGACTACTGCGCGCCAGATGGAACGTCACATGACACGTCATCATATAATGCTAGTCCATTATCTCGGCGTCGCTGTAGCGACCTTTACGCTTGCCCCGATCACACCGAGCTGGTACCCAACTGATATATTTACCGCCACACCAAAACCGGTTGGCTATCTCTACAATTTATGTGTTTTGCCGTCGTTTCAAGGGCAAGGCGTTGGGTTGTGGTGTGCAGGCAAAGCCGAAGAACTCGCACATTCCCTAGGGTACGGCACAATTCACTGCGATTTGTATGCAGACATCAGTGAATCACACCGCTTTGCCCATAATGCCGGCTATACCTGGTGTAGCGACGTGACCTATGCCAGTCATGTGCGCATGCTCTGCGAAAAACTCATTTGATTTCCCGCTGACCTCGTACCCAGGCCTGCAACCGCTGACCATCAGCCAGCCATTCCCGCCCCCAAGATACCCGTTCCTGCCATACAAGGACCCACATCATCACTAAAAGCGCCAGCATACCATAGAGTTTATACGAATCAATAATTGTTGCGACCACCCCTACATCCAAGCGAAATACAAAACTCAAAAAATTCCCAAACCCAATCACGGCAAAACTCGCCGCCAAAATACTCATGCGGGCAATACTCAGTTGGTGCGTGAGTGCATACCATACCACCATCAACCAAATCAAATAAAGTGGCACTTGATAACCAACCCACGCTACCGGAATCGCCAATGCCATCACCATCACAAATAATCCGTATTGCAGTGCCGCCAGACTACTCTTGGCAGGCACATCTCGCATTGTCACCAGCGCAGAGAGCGCAATCATCGCCAATGCCAGCACACTCGCCACCGCCGTCCAATCCCCGTCGTAGAATGGCGCAAGTGGGTATGATGGTGCCACGAGACGAGCGACAAACGCATAGATTGTTTGATTTTCGACGTAGGCGGTGGTGCCCCCAATAATCGGCATCACATCCCGCACAAACGTCACATAATCGGTCCAGCCAACTACACCCACCCCAATGATATTGAATACCACCATCCCGACGACAAAACCACGCACGCCACGCCAACGCCGGCGCAAAATGAGATAGCCAAGCAACACGATTGGGTAGAGCTTCATCGTCGTCATGAGCGCAATCAACCACCCCGCAGCGTCATCACGATCATGATAGAGACACCAATAACAAATACTACAGAGCAACGCAATCACAATGTCGATTTGGCCATAACGCAATGTTTCAAGCACTGGGTTGAGATTCGCACAAATCACCATGGTGGGTATCCACCACCACCATGAACGCACCGTAATCATGCGTCGCCAAATTAACGCAGTAGCAACCAACAATCCGATGTCGATATACCGATAAATGCGCAACACGCTAATATCCGCAAATCCTGCAAGTGGGATAAACAACATGCCATAAAATGGCGGGTATTTATAAATATACCCAAACACATCAGCAGCAATGGCGGGTACGTCATACAAACTCCCCGTGGCAAGCCAATGCCGGGCGGCAATCATCCACACATTGAAGTCGGCACTGCCCCCTTGCATCACCCCTTGCCAACCAATCACCAAATAGATAACTGTGACTATCGCCATGCCATACAAAAAAAACCACTGGCGCAACCATTGTGCCACCAATGGCAAGCGCAACCAGGTAGCGCCATACATCACGAGAATGCCACCCAATAATCCACCCCAAGCGAGATTGCGCAACCACGACGGGTACAAACCCAACGAACGCACATAGACATCATCCCAACCAAGCAATACTTGTAACCACGGCATCAAGAGCCAGGCCAATCCAAACGCTACCGGTAGGTATTGTCCCGGAACGCCTAGCCTCCCGTCAGATTGGCGCTGCGTCCAACCACACATCCGCACCAATACATGCCAAATCAAGGCTACAATAATCAACGCCACAGGCCAGTGCAACCACGGAATAAACTCTGCAGGCCGAAAGAAAACACCAATTCCGAGTAACATACTCAACACGCTCGGTAATCCAATCACCCAACGGCGGCGGCGTATGCCATGGAATAATAATAAACCAGCACACATTGCCCCAGTAAGCAAACCAATCCCACCGGCATAGGGCTGATTGACAGTGACAGCACTGGTGGTGAATTTTGCCAATAGCACACCCATTGGGCGCTGCTCGGCCCCCACAATCACGTCACGTGCCTGTAGGGTGAGTGGTGTTTGCCACGACCATCCTTGTGCCGGCATCAAAAACGCATAGCGCCGTAATTGCCACCCTTCCACCGCGACATCCAATGACGTCATATGTGGGGCAGACAAGCGGAGCGTTTGTGGTGGGGTACCACCTGGACGCCCATTGAGGAGCCACAACGACACCACCGTATCAGTACCTTGTACCGTCGGCAGGCGCACCACACTAGTGGGTTCTGACCAGCGCATGCGCAGATCACCAATTGATTCGGCGTCATAAAATTGCCGGAAAAACCAATAATCGTGGTCACCAGCCCGCACCGTAACCGCAGGTGCACACCATACACTCACCCACAACAGCACCATCGCCATTACACCGGCGATTCCGATATCCGTGGCAATCTGGTAGATTTCGTTTGTTCGTCGTTTATTATGCATATTCTCACCCACGCCACGTCATTTGATTATCATTGGAGCTTCGTAGCATCACGCTCAAAATTACGCATCGCCGGTAAAAACCACAGCACCGGTACCATTACCAGCGATACCACACCCGCCGCCAAAAACCAAATCTGCAATCCGAATTTATCTGAGGCGGGGCCGGCCAACAATAATCCAATTGGCGCCATAGCCCCCGCTGAACTCCCCATCAACCCAAATACGCGCCCCTGCATTTCTTTGGGTACCGTCGATTGCAAAATCGCAAACAAGGGGCCATTGGCAATCGGCTGTACCACCCCAAACAACGCCATGGCGGCAATGCCAATATAAAGACCAGTTTCGCTGGCAGTAGCGAGTATGGTCATACTAATTCCCATCCCCACTAAACCAAGCAACATGGTATGGATGCGCATTTTGAATCCACCCCACACACTCAACACCACCGAGCCACTAATCATCCCAATCCCAAACGCCATTTCAAACCATGCCAGTTGCAAAGCGCCGCCGTGGAAGTGGTTTTTGACCAACAGTGGCAACAGTGAAAACGCCGGATAGAACAACAAATTCAACAACATCGAGACCAGCATCAGTACCATCAACCCCTGCCAACTGACCACATAGCGGAGCCCCGCCCGCAAATCAGCCAGCACACTCAATTTTGGGGCGTCAGCAGCGATGGTGGGTTTAGGGATGACGATAGACAACATCATCATGGCGGCTGCCACCCCGGTACATATTTCCAAAAACAATACCCCATCGAGGTGCATATATTCAAGTAACAACGCTCCAGCGGGTGGCGCAATAATCGACACCGCGCCTTCGCGCAATTGCCCCAATCCCGACACCCGTTGTAGTTGATCTTCGGGGACGAGTTGAGCCGTCGCTGCATTCGTCGCCATAGAATGAAATTGCCCCGCCAATGAATTCACAAACATCACCACATACAAATGCCAGAGTTGTAATAACCCATAATATGATAATCCAAATAAGATGGCGGCACTCAAGGCATACACCAAATTACTCATGACAATAAAAAATCGCCGGCTGTTGCGATCGACAATCGTGCCAATCAACGGTCCTAGCACAATCCCCGGCAACAAGGTAATCAGTGTACCGGCAGCCAAGGCAGTAGCGGTACCATAGGTTTTGGTGACCCACCAGACCAAGGCAAACCCCGAAAACGCACCGCCAAAGCGGGCAATGGTTTGACTGACCCAAAACAAACCAAATCGCCACTTCCACGGAGCCTGGATTGTTGATTGTTCTTGCACTATATCAAATCCTTTAATGTGTGCTTGCCGTTTTTTCGCTCATGCGTAAATTTATGCTTCGTGGCATAAATCCCAGCGCCTGCCAAAATGCAAGGCCATTGGGATTGGTGTGCAAGACGTCGAGCGCGAGTGGGATTGCCCCTAATTGTTGATAGAGCAACCCAAAGGCCTGGCGACCATAGCCACGCCGCCGGTACGATTCCGCAATCATAAAGTGGCGTAAATAGACCGGGTCACGTCCCATATCAACCAAGGCATACCCTACCACCGCATCAGCAACCCCAAACAACCATGCCTGATAGCTTCCTGCCAAAAAGCCCAACATGCGCGTGGCAAGTTGGGCTTCGTCCATGGGATTATCAGAGCCCTCGGCAATGATGAGTTGCCGATTGAGCTGTGCTAACAGTAACGCATCGTGTTGCGTTGCCTGACGCAAATGCATCATATGCGCTCCAGCACCGTGACGCTTTCGACGTGGGCAGTCTGCGGGAAGCAGTCGACACAGGTAATCGCCGTCACTTTGTAGCCACCGGCCACAATCAACTGCAAATCGCGCGCCAGCGTACCGGGGTGACACGACACATAAACGACTTTTTTGGGCATCAAGCGCAAAATCCCCATGATGGTTTCGGGGTGGCAGCCACGGCGGGGTGGATCAAGTACAATCGCATCGGCTTCGAGTACGTGGGCAATACCCCGTTCGACCGGCTCGGTATACCACTCCACGTTTTCGAGGCCGTTGGTCCAGGCGTTTTGTTGGCCACTGGCCACGGCTGGGGCGTATTCTTCGATGCCAATCACCCGTTTGGCGCGTTGTGCCAAGGGCAATGTAAAGGTGCCGGCACCACAAAACGCATCAACGATACGCCATTCGCTGATATCGTCGCCGAGGCCAGCGAGCACTGCATCACACAAGGTTTTGGCGGCAGACAACGACACTTGGAAAAACGTTGTGGCGCCCAGATTCATCGTAATGCCATAGTGTGTTTCTTGGATGGCTTCTTCGCCTTCGTGTACGCCGTACGGCATCAATACACCAATCACGTTAGGGGATTTGCGCAACCACGCATCACGGATGGCAATGGCGATACGATTGGGGAGGTCGCTAATGGCGGCCACGATTTGGCCATTGGTTTCGCTGAGGCGCAACGACACACTCCACGGCGTACGAGGCTCGGGGGGGTGCAACAGCGTTGCTTCGCGCAAGTGTTGCACTGCCAGTTGCAATGCAGGTTGGAGTAACGGATCGTCGGCGACCACAATCACATGGGCGCTTTTTTCACCCCGATAGCCCAAATGAGTACCATAGCCGTGTAAGCGGGCACTATTACGATAGTGCCACGAATCTGAGCCGGCCACGGCGCTGATTTCGGGCAAATCACTGAGCTTGCCGAGGTAGGTCAATTGTTCGGCCAAAATTTGGCGTTTGAATTCGAGTTGGGCGTCACTGGCAATATATTGCCATTCCATGTGGGGAGCATTGGCTACCCGCGGTATGACCCGTTCGGGAGCAGGCGTCAAAATACTGACGACGGTGCCACGAGCATAGGTGTTGGTGACGTGGGTGATTTTGACATTCACCGTTTCACCAGGCAATGCACCAGATACAAAACAGGCCATCCCCGAAATCCGACCGACTGCGTCGCCCCCTTGTGCCATGGCGCGCGGGGTTAGGGTGTATTCTTCACCGATTTTCATCAATACCTCTATAGAAACGGCGCCAGACCACCATGGCCAGTACGACCGTTTCGGCATAACACGTCACAATATGAGCAATAGGCACGGCCAAGCCAGTACCTGCCTGCCCCCAACTCGCCAACCAGCCCCACTTCGCACCTAGTTGCGCCGTATTGGTAAGCAACGGAGTGCGGGTATCGCGCATAGCATTGAGCATACGCGACAATAATTCGGTCAACACAAATGCGGGCAAGCCCAGCACATACCATTGCCAAATCACAAACACACGATCACCGGCAGCGGCATCAAAGGCGCCGCGCTCGAGCACCAGCTGGATGCCCCAGCGCCCAAGCCACCACGTCAAGCCAATCACTGGCAGCGTCAATCCCACCGCCAACGCAGTAGTACGCCCAAAAATCCGCCGGGCGAGCGGGAAGTCGCGCACCACAATCGCTGCCGCCAGATGCGGGAAGACCGATTGTCCAATCGCCGAACCCAACAAACGGGCAGGCATGTCGGTCAACAACCAGGCACTATAAATAGCCGCCACTGTTGCCACGCCAAGCTGCGATGCAAACGACGTATCTACTATTGTACCAGCATAATTGACCGTCACCGAAAGCGCCGTCGGCATCGCCAACCACAACGCCGTATGCAATTGGGGCAGGCGTGGTTGCCAACGCCAGCGCAACGGCATCTCGACCCAGTGTAAACCAATCAGCACGATGATGACTTTGATGACAGCCGCGAGTACAAGACCGATGGTGGGACCATACACGCCCACACTTGGCCACCAGCGCGCCAGCAAAATCCCCACGATAATCATCAAGTTGTACGACACATACGCCGTTGCAATCAGCGTAAAGCGCCGTTGGGCGGTGAGTAAGGCCGACACGATACTCACGAGTGCCAATAACACCGGTTGTAACAACAAAATCCGTGTCAGGGTGATGGTGAGTTGTTGGGTGGCAGCATCACTGCCTGGCAACAGCACCATCGTCACAAACCAACTCACCCCTAGTTGTGCCACAAGTGAAAACACCACCACCCCGCTCAACACCATCGTACTGACGGTATTGA
>CAISXI010000480.1 GCA_903889425.1 uncultured Roseiflexaceae bacterium
ATGGAATGACGCCGCTACGACAAGGCGCCATGGAATGACGCCGCTACGACAAGGCGCCATGGAATGACGCCGCTACTGTCTGGCGATAAATCGACAGACTTGCATCCACCATCTGCTGCGCGCCAAATTGTGTGTGGGCCCATCGCTCTGCCGCTTGCGCCATGGCGGCCCGGCGCACGTCGTCGTGCCACAATGCGTCGATAGCCGTTGCAAATGCTGTGGAATCGTCAGGGGTTACGACCAATCCCGTTATGTCGTGCTGATTGACAAAACTTGTTGCAGTCCCGATTTCACACGAAATCGCCGGTAACCCAGCCTGCAATGCCGCCAACAACGCCAACCCAAAGGCCTCGGAGCGCAAATGCGACGGGAACACAAAGAGCTTGGCGACTGCCTGCAACGCCCGCACATCAGCATCGGACAACGACCCCAACCAGCGCACCCGCGCACTCACCCCCAGTGTAGTAGCAAGTGCGTGCAGATTGGCAGCCTCGGAACCATCACCAACGAGTGCCAAGGTAATCGTGGGCGGCAATTGGGCCAGAGCCGCAATCAAGACGTGTAACCCTTTGTAGTAACGCAAACGCCCTACCCACAACAGACATGACTGGGGGAATTCGGCTTGCCAATGCGCCACCCTCACTGCATCCGGAGTGGGCGCAGGACGCATCCCCAGCGGGATAACCTGGCATTTGGCGATAAAGCGCTGCAACCACGGCGACGAATCGCGGTATTGGGGGCTGGTCACGATAATCCGCTTTGCCCGCCGCAGGGTATGGCGCAACAAAGGCGCATACAGGTGCAACAAATACTTTTGGCGAATCACGTCGCTCTGATAGGTCACCACCAACGGGATGTGCGGGAAGAGCGCCGTCACCGCATCGCCAGTAGGCCATGGCATCTGCAAATGGATGAGATCGGGGCGAAGCTGGCGTACAATAGACCAGAACCCCAACGAAATCGGCGATGAGGCAATATCAATTTGCCGAGGCACCCGATAGACCATTACCCCATTGATTTGCTCTTGGGCGGGCAGTTGCAGCCCAGCCGGCTGACACACTACCACCGATACGCGCAACCCCGCGGCGGCCACGCCCTCGGCGAGGGTTTGTAGATGTGATTCAATGCCGCCCATTACGGGGGCATAGTCTTTGTAGAGATAGACAATATGCACAAGAAACGTCACAGTCATGACAAAAGATGATTTGGCTCCATTATACGACCCACGCAACAAACTCAACGACCTCAGTAGCAAAGAATGGACCTATGCGCTGGGGTCAGTGCTGATGACACGCTACCCCGCTCGGGGTGCGGCCAGTATGGCTCACCACTTGCGTAAGGCACATCCATCGCCCAAACCGCCCCAGTTGATGGTCGAATTATTGCGCTTTTTCACCAAAAAAAACGGCCGCGTGCTCGATCCATTTTGTGGCGCCGGCAGTAGCCTAATCGCCTGTGCCCTCGAAGGGCGTCATGGCGAAGGGCTCGATTTGGCGCCGACCTATGCCCAGCTCTACCAAGACGTGGCAGAGTACCTGCAAGTGCCACATTTGCCGTACCACATCGCCGATGCTTGTGACCCACAAAGTTATGCGCGCTTTGGCGAACAACCGTTTGATTTCGTAATAGCCGATCCGCCGTATAGCTCGATGCTGGCCCGGCAACGCACCGGTCACCGCTACAAAAAAGGCAACGATAAAGCCACACCGTTTAGTGACGATGTGGCTGATTTGGGTAATATGCCGGTGGAGCAGTTTTATCCGGCGCTAATAACCGCCCTCACCAATTGTATGCAGGTATTGCGCCACCACGGGCATATGGCGGTGTTTATCAAAGATTTACAGCCGACAGCTCAACATCACAACATGTTGCATGCGGATGTGGTCAATGCGATGGCGGCCATCCCACAATTGCGCTTCCGGGGGTATCGGATCTGGCATGACGCAAATATCAACCACTTCCCGTTTGGCTACCCACATACGTTTGTGGCCAATCAGACGCACCAGTTTATTTTGATTTTCCGTAAGGAATGAGTAGGTGATTTTTTTGTCTCGCACAGAGCGCGCCGATCAATGCCGACCAATGCGAAATACAAAGAGACGCAGCAGGCTGCGTCTCTACGACTACGATTTCCAACTTCCACTTCAAACTTCCTGCTTCCTGCTTCATTCGGGGGACTGCCAGACGTCAAATTCCTGTTCGGTGCGGATTTTGCTGCCAATGGCCACTGCCGCACTAACCAACACCAGGTTTTTGATGATGTATTGCCCTTCGAGGGTCAATACTACGGGGAAGTCCGACCAGACCAAATGAGGGGTCAAAAACAACGGCGACAATGTGCCGAGCATCTGCAAAAACAACAACATCAAGGTGACACGCATGCCGTACCCGATGATAAAACCAACACCAATGGCGATTTCCCATAATGCCAAAAAGGGAATGAAGTAATCGAGTGGCAAAAAGCTCATCGTTTCGCGGATGAGATTGTCGGCCGGGCTCATGCCGGGCATCAATTTGAGGGCCCCGAACCAAATAAAAATGATTCCCATCGACCAGCGCAAAAGCAGCGTTGCATTGCGTTGCATCCAGCACGTCACCGTGCGATCGATCCGATTCAAAATGGTGGTCATGTTGTGCTCGCTTTCGGATCGTGTCTACTTCTTGTCACCACTATAATTCATTGTACTATATTGCACAAATACATGTTATGATTTTATTCATAACAAATTTGGTATGAATTAATGGAGGCGATATGGAGCTAGCACAATTACGGGTATTTATGCAGGTGGCAGCACATTTGCATGTAAGCAAGGCGGCTCGTGAGCTGCACATGGCGCAACCAGCGGTGAGCCGGCAGATCCGCGAGCTCGAGCGGGACTGTGGCGGGATTGCGTTGTTGCAAAAAGTAGGGCGCAATGTGCAATTAACCGAGGCAGGTGAAGTGCTGTTTGCCCACGCCCAACGCATCATGGCCGAAGTGGCGGTAGCGCAGAGTGCCATGCAGGCGCGGGTAGGCGCCATGGCAGGCCGCGTGCGCATCGGCACGCCACCGACGATTGGGGTGCGGCTGTTGCCGCGGGCGCTGGCGCAATTCCACCAGCGCCACCCCGCCATCGAGCTCCGCATCCATCAGGCGAGTACGGTCCAACTGGTACATCAACTCGATATGGGCGAAATCGACGTGGCGGTGGTGACCCTGCCAGTACCGCATCGGGGCCACCGGATTGTGCCCCTGTTTGATGAGCCGTTGGTGATGGTGATGCAACCAAATCATCCGTTATGTCAAAAAGAAAAGGTGACGTTGGCGGATTTCGCCGAAG
>CAISXI010000481.1 GCA_903889425.1 uncultured Roseiflexaceae bacterium
AGTGGCGATACCAGCAAGCGGATGACCACCGCAATCGAGGTCAAGCGATAATCTTCGATGACTGTTTCTTGGGCCAGTTGCATCCCTAGCAACATCAACAACAGCGGCAAAGTGGCCTGCGACACGAGGTCGATACCGTGCAACACCGACCCCAGCGCGTTGGGAGTATCAAATTGCACGCCCAAGGCGCGGAGCAACAAGCCGGTCGCCACGGCATAAATCGGAGGCATGCGCAATACTTGACGCACACCCGCCTTCCAGTCGCTTTTGCCCGCTTGGGCGATGGCGATGGTCAAAGTTTGAGCCATAATCGCTTGGGCAATAAAAAACAACAAAGCGCGTTCAAAGCCGGCCTCGCCAAAGGCAAAGCGCGCCGTCGGCAAGCCGTAATTGCCCGAATTCATGAACATCGTCACCAGCAACAAGCCTGCGCCCGTGCTGCCCGACAATTTGAGCCAGCGGGCGATGAGATAGGCCACCAGCCCCGAGCCCAAACAGGCCGCCACCGACGTCAACGAAATCCGTAGGACTTCAGTGCCGGGGATTTGGATTTTGACAATCGTAATAAAAATCAGCGCCGGACTCAAGGCATACATGCTGATACGATTCAGCGAACGCGTATCAATCGGCAGAAAGCGCTTGAGCAAATACCCGATACCCACCACCACCACAATCGGCAACAATACCTCAATAAAGGCCTTGATGAGCATCGCTGCGCCTATCTTTCTGGCATGTCCAAAAAATCACCCGCCAACTTACTTCGTCACCGCCCCAAAAATCATTTCGTCGACCAACCGCTCTACCGGCGCATGGTCGTCGTACAACACCACATCGCCACGTTGATTACTCAGGAATGGGAAGCCCTGCACCAGCGCCATCGTCGTGCGCAATGCCGGCTGTTCGATTTGCTGATAATTGGCCGCAAAATTGGCCGCCCCGTCACCGATATGCTGCATCGAACCAACCAGCATCCAGTTGCCGAATTGGGTCGTTTCGAGCACAAATACATTGGGGAACACTTCCAGCATGGTGGTTGCCAATGTCTGTGCCAAACGAATATCGCCATCGGCACCCAGCCCGGCATTCAACACCACCACCCCATTGGGGGCCAGATGATCACGTACCATGCGAAAAAATTCGACGGTCGTCAGGTGAAACGGAATATACGGTTGGTGATAGGCATCGACCCCAATCACATCATACAGACCGCTTTGGGTAGCCAACCAAGTGCGACCATCAGCCACATGTACGTGGTAATTGGGGTTGCCTCCAGCTACCGCACTATCCCGCATGCCAAACGACGTGCGGGCCACATCGACGATTTGCTGGTCGATTTCGACAGCGTCAACCACTGCATCGCGACCATATATCGCCAAAAACTGTTCGGCCGCCGTGCCCGCTCCCGCCCCAAGCAACGCCATCCGGCGTACTTGGTCGGGTTGGCGGTCGGGCAACACGTAGGGTGCCACCACAAAATAATCCCACGGGCCACCACCCGTCAGCAAATCGCGGGTATCGCCGCTCTGAGCGTAGCGCTGGTTATACACCGAATGCACCGCCAAGCCTTCGTTGAGCAACAGCAAG
>CAISXI010000482.1 GCA_903889425.1 uncultured Roseiflexaceae bacterium
GTGTGTGGTGTGCTTATGGCGATATTCCCTGCCCGGTGGTGCAAAACGCCGGTAGTTGCAATCCGTATAAATAATTGACACCTGGTACGAATAATAGCCAATCATCAATTACAAAATCCCCCTGTAGCGCAAAATTACGCCACAGGGGGATTTCTCAAACACCCACAAATTATGAATAACCTACGTCAATTGCTCTAATTCATCGAGCAACACCGCAAAATGATCCATGGCAGCCTGTACGGGTGCCGGCGAGGCCATATCGACCCCCGCGCCACGCAACAAATCAATCGACGATTTGGACGAACCGCCACCGAGGAAGTTGAGGTAATTGGTCACGGCAGCCGCATCACCTTGCTGGACTTTATCGGCCAGTGCCAAGGCTGCCGAGATCCCGGTGGAATATTGGTACACATAGAAATTGTAGTAGAAGTGGGGAATCCGTGACCACTCGAGGCCGATTTCGTCATCGAGGATGACCGTCGGGCCATGATAGCGTTTGGCCAAATCGTAGTAGCGTTCGGTCAGACCGTCCGCAGTGAGGGGCTCGTCGTTTTCGGAGCGGGTATGCATGTCTAACTCGAATTCGGCGAACATGGTTTGGCGCACCAAGGTGCGGCGAATGTCTTCGAGTTGTTGCACCACCAAATGGCGGCGCAAGGCGGGATCTTGGTGGGTTTTGAGCAGGTGATTGACCAACAACGCTTCGTTGAGGGTCGAGGCCACTTCGGCCACAAAAATCGTGTAATCGCCGTAGTGGTAGGGTTGGGTGCGGCGGGTGTAGTACGAATGCATCGAATGCCCCAACTCGTGCGCCAAGGTAAAGACGTCGTCGAGGCGGTTTTGGTAGTTGAGCAAAATATAGGGGGCGGTGGTATATGAGCCGGTGCTATAGGCGCCACTGCGCTTGCCCTTGTTTTCGTAGACGTCGATCCAGCGTGATTCAAAGGCCGCCGACAAGGCGGTCTGATAATCGGCACCCAAGGGTTGCAAGGCGGCCGCCACAAGTTCGCAGCCTCCGCGGTAATCGACGGCCAATTCGACCCCTTCGTGGATGGGGGCATAGAGGTCGTAGATGCGCAAATCGTCGAGGTGCATCATGCGCTTGCGGATATCCATGTAGCGATGGATTTTGGGCAAATTGGCTTGCACCGTAGTGACCAAATTATGATACACGGCCACTGGAATGTCATTGGGTGCCAAAGCAGCTTCGACGGCACTGTTAAAGCCGCGCATACGGGCATTGATGACATTGGCACGCACCCCGCTCGACAGCGTCATCGCCAAGGTATTGCGGTGGGAAGCGAAGCTTTTGTAAAAGGTATGGAAGGTGTCTTTGCGCACGCGGCGATCGTTGCTCTCGAGATATTTACCGTAGCGCCCGTGCGACAAGGCCACATCGTTGCCTTCTTCGTCTTGGATGGTGCCGAATTCCATGTCGGTGTTGTTGAGTACCCCAAAGATACTGGACGGTGCGCCGGCCATTTCGCCCATTTGGGCGAGGACTTCTTCGACTTCGGCCGAGCGGGTATGGCTACGGTTGCGCAACAGCACATCGAGGTAGTAGGCGTATTGAGACAACACCGGGTGGGTGGCAATCCATTCCCGCAAGGTAGGTTCGGCGACGGCGAGCACTTCGGGATCGACAAAGGCGGTGGCGGCTTGGGCTTTGGCGACCATGGCTTGGGCGCGGGCAGACAAGCCTTGGCCGGCAGCATCGCCCGAATCAGAATCATAGCGACAATGGGCATAGATATAGAGTTGGTGGGCAGTTTTCATCAACGCTTCGCGGGCCTGGATGGTGGCGACCACCGTATCGGCACTGGTGCCCACGTGGCCTTGGTGAGCCACGAGGGTGGCGATGAGGGCGTCAACCGCCCCCAGTTCACGTTCCCAGGTCGCATCATCGGCATACATCAAACTGAGATCCCAGGTATCGGTGGCATTGGCTTCACTACGGGTTGGCACTTGTTGCGCAGTCATACGAATAATCCTTTCGAACAATTTGTCATATTATACCGTTATTCGACTTTAGCCCAATCGAGGCGCACCATCAGGCGGCGCATCTGGCCAGCCTGACTGCCAGTTTGGTTGCGGTAATCGTTAGCATCGGGCACAAATTCGGGGCCACGTAGCGTAATCACAATGTCGCCACCCACCGGCAACACGGGTAAATCGAATTGCTCGGTGCGCACGGTAGGGGTGTTGGCGGTAATAGTACCGAGCAATTGGTTGTCGAGCCAGACTTCGATAGGAGCAGAAGGACGCACGTCTGTCGGCCAACTGCGGGCATCGAGGTGCAACTGTAACCGTTGCCCCACCCCATTGGCGGCCTGCGGAAAGCGGAGCTGCATGCCACTACTACACCAGCGGAAATTGGCGTCGAGTTGGGCGTCGCCTTCACCCAAATAACAACCCCTGATATAGCCAACATCGAGGTCGCTCCCCACGTCGATGGTCGGCGTCGGGGCAGGATGCAACCACAGCCAGGCCCATTCCACGGGGTTGCGTTGATCGATGACTTGGGTGCCAAATAACGCTTTGGCTCCAGCCAAATCACCCTTGGTACGGGCAAGGTCAGCTCGGATTACTTGGGTTTCGATGCGGTCATCAGCCGGCAGCAACGCCAGCGTTTGGGCAATGTCATCACGCCAATTGGCTTGTAAGGCCGGCGCCAACGTATCGAGTGGGGCGGGGAGCGGGGTGGGGATGGGCATCGTCCAGGGATTGACATACAACATCCGCAAAAAATCAACACTGTTGGTGCGCAATTGCACGGCCTTGTGGGCTAAATCGAGACAAAACATCACCGACGGCGATGGTCCAAAAAACGACGGTGGGAAAGCCGTGGTCGTACTCGCAAGGGGAGTAGCAGCCAGTGACCAGATGACGAGTGCGCTGGCCATAACCAGCCCCGGTAACGGTCGCAATAATTCGCGCCAGCGTTTTTGTAATAAAAACACCAGTGTAGCGGCTGCCGTAATACTCATCAGTGGCAACAAAATAATCCGGAAGCGCGTAATACTGAAAAAAACCACCCCGATGATGACGGGCAAACAAAACCACACCAAGAATAATTCGTGTTGGCTCCGGGTCGCACCGTCACGACGCAACACCCACAAGCCCACAATGGCTGGGATGAGCACAAGGATGTACCACAGGTCATCAAACAACAATACAGCTGTGATATAACTCGGCGGCACCGTGCCCAACGTGAAGCCTTTGGTAAAGCGTTCGGCGCTGGCATAATGGATTTGCCAGAAATCAACAAACTGCGCTGGAACTCGCGCCACAAATGCGGCTGGATGTGTCGTAATCAGACAGAGTGCTTCGGTCATCATGACCTGTTGGCGGGCCGCCGCCGTGGCTTGGTAGCCGGGATGGGGCGCACAGGTCGTGGTGGGGGGCGCGACACGCGCGGACATTAATGCACCAACATATCCTTCGAGGGCAGCGCCACTTTGGGCACCATAGACAGTCGTCTGGGCGGTCAACAAGGTGTTGTAGGCCGCACTGGTATCGACCAAGACACTGCCTCCAAACGTGCGCGACGCATACCAACTCCAAGGCATGAGTAACACAAAATAGCAGATGAGCATGGCGATGACGGCGTGCACCCGTTTACGAAAATATTCGGGTGGCAGCGGTGAACCACCCCAACACATCCATACCGCCACAAACGGCACAAACGCCAGCATGATGCCGCGGGTAAGCGTGGCCAACGCCAAAAATATCCCGATCAAAGCGGCCCGCCAGAGGCTCGGGCTCGCGATTTGGAAACCCAGTGCCAACCACAAAATGATGAGAAAAAAAGTGAGGAAGAGAGTTTCGGACAACACCGTCATGGCAAATACGGCGAGTGGCAACGCCAAGGCCGTAATTAGCCCGGCCATATCGGCCACCGCAGATTGGATGGGATATAAGCGCTGGGCA
>CAISXI010000483.1 GCA_903889425.1 uncultured Roseiflexaceae bacterium
CAAATACACGTACAAATACCCCCACACGTACCGCCACACGCACCCGTACGAATACCGTGACACGATCAAATACACGAACGCCAACGAGTACGCGTACACGTACATTCACAAAAACGGTGACTGTAACATGTACTGCGACTGCAGTACCAACGCTAGTACCTATTGGGAGTGCCGCAGTGAGTCCGTGTGGTAAGCCTGCACCAGAGCCAACAGAAACACCAGATGACACTAATCCTACAAGTGAACCTATAGGATAACTGATAATGTAGAGTGTTTCATCGTGGAATTGGGGGTATGGCGGAAAGATTGGTAAAAATAACAAGCAAATGGGCGGTGACGATGAGTCACCGCCTTTTTTTGCCAAAAATTACAAGCAAGATACACAGGGATGATGGTTGAATAGAGACAAATGTGTCGTGTGAAGCGTGGGGATTATGCAATTTTCAAAATATGTATGGGTGGTAGGAGTTTTTGTTGTTTTCATGTCTATTGTGTCATTTGCACATCCACAATCAGCTATTGGTGCAAATGTGGCAGATGTCATACAACGCATACCTACAGCGCTATATCGTAATATCAACTCCGCAGTAGATGCAGTGTCACTTGCGGGGATGTATTCTGTAGCACAGATTGCTGGTGGTACATCAAATCAGGCCGTAGATGTACCACGTGCTGCCGAATCCCTGCAATCGAGTGTACCACAGGGTGAATTAATTGTTATTCCTCATGTCAATGCACAAAAAAGCGCTGGATATGATAATTTATTTCATTGGTCGTATCCGATTGATGGCCAATTCTTGACCCTTAATAATAATCAAATGTCGGCAAGTGCAATAAGTAACCCGCAACGTGTGATTGCAATTAGTCGTATTGTTAGTCGTATTGATTACGCAAGGGTGAACTATGTTACTCGTGACGATATTTTGTGTGATACAGCGCTCGCATCTGGACAGACAGTATTTGCAGTAGCGAGTCCAACTACGTGTAGCACCCCACTCCAAGTAAAAAATATAGCTACTGTGCCGTATTCTGCCGATCAAGCCTATTTGTTATTAGGAGATGGGCGTGTACGTGATGCGTATTTGCGACGTACTGATTTACCCACTGATGCCGTCAAGATTGTTCATACAAATACCTGCGCTATTGCTATTCGTGCAAATGGGCAGTCGGTACTGCTAAACGATACAAGTGTACCGTATGGGGAACCTTCAGATATGCGGCTTCAAGGCTCTGACTCAGATTGTGCATCCTTACACCCACTCATGCAAAATCGCTTCATCAACGACATCACATATGTTGATACCCTTGATGAAAGTAGTGAAGGCATATTATCAATAGTAGAAACAGATGGAAGTATACATAAATTAGTGAAGGAGTTTGATCCACTTACGTATGTACAACTGTGGCGTGATACCCAGATTTATACACCGACAACGGGGATTATTCCCGTGCACGTTGGATATTTCCCTACGGAAAATAATGCGGTGCTCGTGATGAATGATGGGAGTATGCAATATCTCAATCCGGTACAATTAGTGACACCGAATTGGACTGACCCTGGTGATGGGAGTGATCCTATCTATTCAGAAACAGTGACACCCTGTGCGTTTCCAAGTGCGATGCGTGATGCCCAAAAAGTAGTTGTAGTTGACACGAAGAAAAATTTGAAAGATGTTGGTAGTAATTCATCATATGTTGATTTAACGTTACCGCGGCAACGATTCGTATATGCCCAAAAAAATGATGGCACGCTCTGGCGTTGGCAAATACCGTTTAACGGATACTATATTAATGATGTCATTACATGTGATTCAGATTTAACACAAATAAGCACCCATGTCGTTGATTTTGAGGTGAATGCTTACGGTGTCTATGTGATTAAATCAGCTCAACAAACCGCCGATTTGCGCTTGGTGGTGAACCCAATTGTAAATAGTAGTATTGTAGATGGCAGTCGTGTTGGTAGTATATATGCGTATGCCATCGGTGGTATTGCCTCAAATGCAAATACGGCGGTGAATGGGTTGGTGTATCAATGGTACAACGGTGTTGCCGGTGATACGAGTACTCCATTAATCGGAAATACGTCAAATATTCTTGATACACGGGTTGTTATTGATGGTGGGATTTATTGGGTACGTGTGACTGATGGTGCGGGGAATTATGTAGATAGTAGTGCTGTTGTCGTTGAATCAGTGCCGATGAATACGAATCCATCAGGACGTGTTATTGCTTGGGGTGGTGATGCTGATACCGTCCTTTCGCTGACTCGGACGTTGACTGATGTGGTGGCCGTAGGGAATTTATATGTGCAGACTAGTAATGGCGAGATTCATAAGATTAGCAAATATGAAGCGGATTCGAGTCCATACAGCGAGGATGTTTATGGATGGATTCGCCAGCCGTTAGGAAAATACTGGCGGGCATGGACAGATTCCCCTTATGCGGCAGTGTTTGCCCCCCTCGATAACGGGATACGTAGTTATGTATGGGGAAATCAGGCATGTAGCACCGACAATTATGGTTCAGATTGTAATAACACATTTCGCAAAATAGACATTTCGCATTATTGGAGCTCGCCAGATTCATTTTATCTGCTTGGGATTACTAAAGATGATACCGTAGTGAGTTTTGCTATGACCTATGGTACATCTGTGTCGATTCCGATTACCTATGATTATACATTACGCCCGGTTGATGTGATCACGCTAAAAGATATAAACATAACGAGTAGATTTGATAGTGGCGTGGTGTTATTTGACAATGGGTCGTGGAATGCGGCTCGCACGGGGATTATCCAGCAGTACGATAACGGTCAAACTATCACCACACCAGTTGATGGGATGCAGGTAAAAAAGGTTGTGGCAGGTGCCTATCATTATGCTGCACTCAAAGCCGATGGAACTGTTGTCGCGTGGATGGCACGTAAATTCAATACTACCGATTATTCGAATTGCAATCCTGATTATTATGATGGGTGTGCACAATTAATCGAAGATGACCGCTACAATATTGGACAAATTACCATACCAGCATCACTAACTTGTGCCAAAGATATTGCTGCAGGTACACAATACACCGTCGCATTGAGTTGTGATGGTCGAGTTGTTGCTTGGGGTGAAGCACCACCAGTTCCACTTTATTTACAACAGGCGACCTATGGGGCAAATTATGTCCGAGCGCTTTTTGCAACGAGTAATCGTGTCGTCGCTATCGTCGATCCATTGACAGTAGTGCCAACTGCGGTAGTGAGTCAGACTCCGACACGTACCGCATCGTTGACTCGTACGGTAACGCTGACGCGTACCAATGCTGCAACTATGACACCACAGATAAATGCGCAATTGACATCGGTGACGATGGCGGTAGGTAAAAATGAGATGTTTGGGTTTGTCATCAAACAAGATGGGAGTGTTTCTAGTTGGGGTGATAACACGTATGGACAAGCGACAGTTCCTGCTGGATTACAAAATATTGTCGCGGTAAGTGCCGGATGTACACATGCACTTGCATTGACCGCAAATGGACAAGTTGTCGGTTGGGGGGATAATTCGAATGGAGAAATCACCATTCCTGTAACCCTAAACAATGTGGTTGCGATCCAAGCAGGATGCGGTTTTTCGCTGGCACTCAAAAATGATGGCACCGTAGTGGCCTGGGGGATAAACGATCAAGGACAAACAACAATTCCCCCAGCGACCAATAATATTGTGGCGATTAGCGCAGGTCACAATCATGCAGTAGCATTACGTGCAAATGGTACATTGGTATCGTGGGGCAACACACCGACATTTGTACCAACACAGAATACAGTGCCATTTGTTGCTATTGCTGCTGGTAATGATTTTTCACTGGCATTACAGCAGAATGGGCAAGTAATTGGTTGGGGCAATAATACTTCAGGGCAGATAGCACCTCCATATACGGTGCGCAATATTGTCGCAATCGCTGCAGGAACAAATTCTGCACTGGCTTTAGATAACGATGGACGTGTATTTGCGTGGGGTAATGGATTTGCATCTGTCATCCCATCATGGTTGCCAAAGGTGAAAGCGATTACGGCAGCGGGTGAAAATGTAGCCGTCCAGCTGACTGATGGCCAAATTCTTTATTGGGGTGGTTCATCTGCATCCCCAAAATATACAATGATGTGTGGTATCAACGGGACTGTTTCCACATTGACCGTATCAAATAACCACAAACGTATTGCGACGCGGGGCTCACATGTAGTGGCTATACAAAGTAACGGCACCGTTGTTGAGTGGACAATGAGTGGATTATCGACAGCTGTTCCTCAGGATGCAACCAATATAATATCCGTAGCAGCTGGATATGATTTTGTAGTAGCACTTAAATCAGACGGTACAATTGTCACTTGGGGAGAAAATACGGCAATTAATAGTGTGCCAAATAATCTTACTGGGGTAGTAGCGATTGCGGCTGGTAATTCCCATGCCCTCGCATTGAAAAATAATGGAACTGTTATTTCGTGGGGAACAACAGACCCTGCCTACACGGTTCCTGCAGCGCTTGCAAATGTGATTGCGATTGATGCTGGTCCATATAATTCACTGGCACTCAAGCAGGATGGGACTGTGGTGGCTTGGGGAGATTATGCAACGAATGTCCCTGATGGCTTAACTAATGTGGTCAAAGTGGTTAGTGCTCAAAAGTATGCACTTGCGCTGAAAGCGGATGGCCAAGTGGTGTATTGGGGCGACTATGATAGTCCGCTCGTACTGTATGCGGGTACGGGTTCTCTTGAATATATGGCGAGTGCATATATCAGTGGATTATGTGACGTTACCGATATTGTTGCTGGTGATACCCATTTGTTGGCAGTTTTGCACGATGGTACATTAGTTACTACGGGTGCAAATGGTTTCGGACAGCGTGAGGCGCCGCGTCCGGTCCCTGCTACACAAGCGATTTCTGCAGGGAGCAATAATTCATTGATTTTGACGAGTGATAATCGACTTGTCTATTGGGGGGATGATGCTG
>CAISXI010000484.1 GCA_903889425.1 uncultured Roseiflexaceae bacterium
CGGCCATCCCCGAACGTCGTTTCGTGGCGGTGGTAGGTGATGCCGAACTCGACGAAGGCAACGTCTGGGAAGCATTGCTCGACGAAGCGCTTGACGGCATCGGCCAAGTGGTATGGGTGGTTGACCTCAATCGCCAAAGCCTCGACCGTGTGGTGCCAGGGATTCGCGCTGCCCGTCTCAAGAAACTGTTTGCCCAAAACGGTTGGCGCGTGCTCGAAGCCAAGTATGGCCACAAATTACAAGCGTTGTATGCCTTGCCTGGTGGTGAAACCTTACGCCGGCGCATTGATGACATGAGCAACGAAGAATACCAATCGTGTATCCGCTTGCACGGCACTGAATTGCGCGAACGCTTGTTAAATAGTAATGATGCCGATCGCAGCACATTGGCGGTGGTGTTGGCCAAAGTACCGGATGATGAATTACAAAGTGTGATTTCGAACTTGGGTGGACACGACCTCGACACCATGTGTGAGATTTTCGACGAAGTCGATCGTGATATGACCCGGCCAACGGTGGTATTTGCCTATACGGTCAAAGGGTGGGGCTTGCCGATTGCAGGACACCCGTTGAATCACTCGATGTTGTTGAATTCCGAACAAATCGAAACATTGCGGGCCTCGATGGGAATTGCTAGCGACGATTTGTGGCCCGACTTTGATGTTGATAGCCCCGAAGGACAAATCTGTCAAACGGTGAGTCAACGTTTGGCTGAACCCGAAATCCCTGCCTTGCCGGCGGTGCCGGTGCCGAGTCGCGTCGACTTGAGCATGCCCGATACGGTGAGCACCCAGGACGCATTTGGACGTTTGTTGGTGCGCTTTGCGGATATTCCTGAAATTGCGCCGCACATGGTGACCACATCCCCCGACGTGTCCGTATCAACCAACCTGGGTGCCTGGATTAACCGCAACGGCGTCTATACGCACCACCCCGAAGTCACTGATTACGAAAACGAAGCCCAACGCTTGTTGCGTTGGCAACGCTCGACCAACGGGCGCCACATCGAGCTGGGCATCTCCGAAATGAATTTGTTCATGATGTTGGGGATGGCTGGATTGTCGTATGAATTACTGGGTGCGCCGCTCGTGCCAATCGGTACCGTCTACGATCCGTTCGTGTTGCGCGGGCTTGATTCGTTCATCTATGCCGTCTATTCGGGAGCCAAATTCATCGTGGCCGGTACGCCATCGGGGGTGACACTCGCACCGGAAGGTGGCGCCCACCAATCGACGATTACGGCATCGGTGGGGATTGAATTGCCCAAATTAATGATGGCAGAGCCTTGTTATGCAGGCGAGCTAGAGTGGTATTTGTTGGAAGGTGTGCGTAATTGTTTCGACCGTGAGCATGGACGACCGTTGTATCTGCGGTTGAGCACCCGTACCATCGACCAAGCGCCGTTTTTTGCAGCGCGGGAACGCTTGGGTGTCGACACGTTGCAACAACAGGCCTTAGCCGGCGCATATCGTTTGGCCACGTGGCAAACAAATCACCCCGAATTGGCAGGGGCACCACGAGTCATGTTGTGTGCGAGTGGTGCGGTTATCCCTGAAGCATTACAAGCCGCTGAATTATTGTGGCGTGAAGGTGTGGCTGCCGATGTCGTCAATGTGGTGAGTGTGCGGGCCCTGTACGAGCAGTTTGTTGCGGCGCGTCAACACGGTGAACGTGATCCCTTTGCATGGCTCTATCCAGATGCCGAACGTCGCACGCCAATCGTGACCATCCACGATGCTGCCTCGCACGCCATGGCGTGGTTGGGCAGCGTGTATGGAGCACCAGTGACCAGTTTGGGTGTCGATGAATTTGGCCAGTCAGGCAATCGTCATGATTTGTACCGCTACTTCCACCTTGATGTGGCAAGTATCGCCGATGCCGCCTTTTGTGCCATTGATGAATAACCGAAATTGATGTACGTAGCATGGTATAATCCAGCATACGAGTGATGACACTCGTATGCTGATTCGGGAGTATATCATGCCGCGTACAAAACCATCCATTGCCGTGTTACTCCGCGAATTAGCCAATGCCACGTCAGACGCGTTGAGCATTGACGCCATTGTTGCCAAGATTCGGGCGCACCATGCGCTCGGTACCCGTAATCCACAAACGCAAATCCATACGTTGTTGCACGATAATCCGTTGGCCGTCGGCTGGATTGCGTTACCTGACCATACCTTTTTGGCGGTGCATCAGGCAGTCAACGGCGTCACCTTTCGGATTATCCCTGATGTGGCGGCCATCAACGGTGACTATTTGTTGCGTGAATGGTTGGAACCATTTGTGACTGCGGATGAGCCGATTCATGTAATTGGTGATAGTCAGCCACTGGCTCAACTCGGCCCCGACGTGGTTTCACTGAATGGCTGGTATGCGCGCCATGGTGCCCAAATCGGTGATCATTTGATTGTGCGCATCGATGTGCAACGCCGCCATCATATTCACTTGAGCCTCGACGATGCGAATACCCAACACCTCGCCGATGCCCGTGATGCCGAACGCCAGCTGATAGACGCACTTTTTTATCAAAAATATAGTAGCCCGTCGTACCACACGTTGGCACATGCGGTGCTGTTGACGTATGCCCGCGCCAATTGGCGCAGTGCCTACCCTGGCCGGCCGTGGCATGTGCTCGTCAATGAAGCATACGCAACAAACATGGATGCAGTGCCAGTGCCATCACGATTGACGTTATTACACCAAGAAATCGCCGCGCTCCAACAATCACTACGTACTCGTCGCAGTGTCGATAGTGATATTGGCTTGTGGAACGGCATCGTGTTGCGCTACTCGGCAGTGCGATTGTTTATCGATACCAGTAGTGAAACCCCACAACGTGGGCGGGTTGAACCGATAGACGCTCGCATTGATTACACCAAACGCATCAACGACGCCATTGCACGCGGTCTGTATGATGTGCAATACGATGACGATCCTCGTGTCGACGGCGAGATGATTTCGTTTGGCATCCCCGAAATACCGATGGATGATGCCGACTCCGATGACGACTACGCATCGGCGTTGTATAGTGATGACGATGATGACGACGATGATGACGACGACATCGAATACGAATATCGCTTGCCGTCAGCCGACGAAGACCTCGACGATGATACATTTACTATGTTGTTTGCCAATCGTCACCCCGCCCTCGAAGCGTGGTCCGAACGGTTACTCAAAAGTATGTTGCCGGCAGAACGACGTCGCATGATCCGTGCCGAAACGGACGAAGATTACAATGCAATCTTGACGATGGCACTCCAGCGTATCATCCCGCAGAACCCTCAGTTTATGGCGACGTTGCGCACAGAACCAACTGCACCCCGCGACGATATCACTGCTGGTGGCAAAACGTATGCCACGTTTGAAGCAGTCGAATATATCGCTGCCCAAACAATCCAAGCGACAATCGAGAACGATACCACCAGTGATGATGATATTTTTGGGTCGGGGGGCGAGGCGGTATTTGCGGTCGAATTGGCCCTGCGGGAAAGTAGCGCCCAAATTACCACATTTGAGACGCACTTACACGCTGCTGGATTACGTCAGAGTACGATTCGCCGCAAAACCTTGGCCTTGTCTGGTTTGGCGCAGTTTTTGGCACGCTACTACACCAAATCATTAGCCGATGTGACGTATGCCATGTATGATGAATATCTGTTTTTTCATTATCCACGGCATCACACCAATCGCGCCGCCCGCGGCGTGCGGACGTTGATTAGCACGTTGCGTGAATTTTATCAGTATCGCGCCCAAACCGGTGATTCGCGGGCACTGACGGCAGCTGACGCCATGTATGCCTGTCGGGCCCAAGCTGAGCAGGTGTTGGCTTTATTGATCCGCATCCAACAATATCCGCACGAACTCACCGCGTTGGTGGTTCACTTATTTGCACCATATACTGCATGAACACAATCAACTATCACATTGCGTTGCCACAGCGCCGCGCACATTTAATCGACGTCACCATTACCATCGCCTCACCTGCGTTGGTCATTGATTTGCAGATGCCGGTCTGGACGCCAGGCTCGTACCTCGTACGCGAATATGCGCGCCACGTGCAATCTTTCTCGGTCAGTCAAGCGGGACAACCGTGTATTTGGTGCAAAACCGATAAAACGACGTGGCATATCCAAGCACCGTCCGCGGAAACCCCAATCACGGTGCACTACCAAGTGTATAGCTACGAACTCACCGTGCGGACGAACCATGTCGATGATAGCCATGCCTTTTTTAATCCGGCGGCAGTCTGTATGCAACTCGTCGGGTATACCGGCGGATTGCCTGTGCACGTGATTACCCCGAGTAATTGGCAGGTGGCCACCCAACTCGAGTTACAGTGTGAAGTGCACCAATCGGTAGATACGGCGGTATGGACGTACACCGCCACTGATTATGATAATCTGTATGATTCGCCGTTTGAATGTGGTACGCATCAGATGGTGCGGTTTTTTGTCGCTGATATCCCGCATGATGTGGCGATTTGGGGGCATGGCAATGAACAAATTACCACGTTGATCCGTGATATAGAACGGATTGTGGTGGCGACACAGCAACATTTTGCGTATGTGCCGTACCAACGTTATTTGTTTATCTTGCATCTCGCCGATGGCATGTATGGTGGGCTCGAACACTGCAATAGTACGGTTTGTTTGTGTGACCGCTGGGGCTTTGCCAAACCACGCGATTACGAACGGGTATTGGGGCTGATTACCCACGAATTTTTTCATACCTGGAATGTCAAACGCATCCGCCCGGCCCCGCTTGGTCCATTTGATTATGCCCACGAAAACTATACGAGTCAGTTGTGGTTGGCTGAAGGGGTGACGTCGTACTACGACAATCTCATCATGTGCCGGGCTGGATTGATATCGACGCAACGCTACCTTGATCTCTTGGCCGAAGACATTAGTAGCGTGCAACGTACCCCCGGTCGTCATCTACAAAGCCTGGCCGAGGCGAGTTTTGATGCCTGGATTCGCTATTACCGCCCCGACGAAAACAGCCCTAATGTGAGTGTGTCGTATTACATCAAAGGGGCAGTGGTGGCCTTTGCCCTCGATATGGCGGTGCGGCAATGGAGCAACGGTGCCCGTAGTTTTGATGATGTATTACGCATACTTGAAGCACGCTATCCGTTGCATACCCCTGGCATCCCCGAAGACGATACGATGGTAATCGTCATTAGTGAGGTAGCCGAGGTTTCTTTTGATATCGTCGCTGATTTTTTTGCTGATTATATCTACGGTACGCGCGAACTTGATTGGGATGCCATCTGTGCCACCGTTGGCTTGCAGCCGCGCTGGCATTTGGGTGATGAGCCGGCGGTGACGATGGGCGCCAAGCTTCGCCAAGACGATACCCGGCTGGTGATTGCGGCGTTGACTCCTGATGGCCCGGCCCAGCGTGCGGGGCTCGCCCCGTTTGACCAGATTATTGCCATCAACAATAATCGGGTAGATGCCAACCGCATCAAGGCGCGCCTACAAGAATTAGTTCCCGACAAATTGATTGACGTCACGTATTTTCGCCGGGATGAACTGCGACAATGTCAAGTAATCCTCGCCGCCACGCAACCAACTGCGCTGACGTTGTTGAGTGTGACCACGCCGAGTGGGAATCACGCGCAGCAATACCAGCAATGGCTGGCTATGCCAGTCCGACAGGAGTAACAGATGCCGACGGTATTGGTCGTTGATGACGAGACGCCGCTACGTGATTTGATTCGGGCCTACCTCGAACGTGATGGGTATACGGTGGTGGAGGCCAGTACCGGCAAGGAAGCCCTCTCTGCTGCTGCCTTGCACAACCCTGATATCATCGTGCTCGATTTGATGATTCCCGAAATCGATGGGACTGAAGTATGTCGTCGGATTCGTGCCAGTTCCGATGTGTATATCATCATGCTGACGGCCAAGGCTGACGAAGTCGACCGGGTGGTTGGGCTGGAAGTAGGTGCTGACGATTATCTCACCAAACCATTTTCGCCCCGCGAATTAATGGCGCGGGTGCGGGCGCTGTTGCGCCGGCCCCGTGCCCAAGTGGCGATGGCACGCATATTGCGCTTTGGTGATTTGACCATTGATGTCGATGGCCATGAAGTGCGCGTCGGCAACGACGTCATCACCTTGACCGCCACCGAATACCGTTTGATTGCCATACTTGCCAGCACGCCGGGGCGTATGTATAGTAGGGCACAATTGCTCGAACACGTCTGGGGCTCATCGTATTATGGCGACGACCGCGTCGTCGACGTGCATATCGCCAATGCCCGCCGCAAAATCCAAGAAAACTCTACCAGCCAACCGTTTGTCGAAACAGTGCGGGGTGCCGGCTATCGCTGGCGGCAATCATGAACAGCCTGCGCATGCAACTCTTGTGGGCGCATTTGATTGTGATTGTGGTCACCATGGTGGTGTTTATGGCTACCGTTTATTTGGTGACGCCGCGGATTCGTGATCGCTTGGTGCGCCAAGAACAAACAGCCCAACCGAATCCTGCCCCCCGTCCCGGGAATAATCGCCCCACACCGCCACCTAGGTTACTCCCGCAACGGGTCTATGATGCGGCAGTGATGCAGTCCACCTTAATTGCATCTGGGGTAGCGAGTGTGGTGGCATTGCTGGTGAGTTTGGTGTCGGCGCGGGTGATTGTGCGCCCGTTGCATAGTGTGATAACGGCGAGTCGGCGCGTGGCGGCGGGTGATTTTCGCCAAATCGACGTGCCCAATGGTGCTCACGAAATCCGCGAATTGGCGTTGCAGTTCAACCATATGGCCGCTGCCCTCAAAGACGCCGAGCAACGCCGGGCCGCCTTGATTGGTGACGTAGCACACGAATTACGCACACCGCTCGCCTCAATCCAAGGGTATGCCGAGGGCTTGATAGATGGTGTCGTATTGCCTCACGACAAAACCTATACCATCATTCGTACCGAGGCTGCTCGCCTGAGTCGCTTGGTCGACGACCTGCAATCGTTGTCACGCGCTGAATCGGGTTCGTTGGTGATGCACATGGCGCCCCATGATTTAAATGCGATTGTTGACCGCGTGGTGGATTTGCTCCAAAGTCAATTCAAAGAAAAACAAATCACGGTGACGGTTACGCATCAACACGACAACGAGCCGGTTCATTGTGACAACGACCGGATTAGCCAAGTGGTGGTGAATTTGTTGGTAAATGCCACGCGGGCCGTCAGTACCAACGGCAATATTCAGGTCACCACTATGCATCAGCAGCATATGGTCTGTTGCATGGTCAGCGATGACGGAATTGGGATTGATGCCGCCCATTTGCCCCATCTCTTTGAACGCTTTTACCGCGTCGATCCGTCACGCACCCGCGCGACGGGGGGCGCTGGGGTTGGTTTGACGATTGCCCGTGCGATTGTGGAATCTCATAGTGGCACTTTGACTGTGCAGAGCGATGGGCTTGGTCGTGGGGCGCGCGTGACGTTGGCATTGCCACGGGCATAGGGCGAATAGGGGCGAATAGCGGCGAATGAATTCGCCGGCATGATTCGCCCCTACATTTGCCGGCATGATTCGCCCCTACATTGCGACATGAAACTGGATTGCGCTGGGCCAGGGCCGCTCGCCACTTTGATAAAATTCTCGGTTGCCCCGAACATACCCCATATAATCTGCGCCGACGAATTGGCGCGGGTCACTGCCCGTATAGGCACACCACGCCGCAAAAAGCTGGGGACTGACTGTGGCCATTGTATGCGGGTTACGCCAAAACATTTCCCAATACCCCGCCAAAAATTCGCCATCGGTTTGAAACACATAAGGATGTCCGAGGGGCATGCGACCATCACTCGGTGGCCGCCCGTGATACCACGCCTGATAGCAGTGGTATTCGGCGCGCTTGCCTGCTGCAAAATCAGTCAATTCGTTGGCAGTCATGCCGGGTAATTCACCGCGGCAGACTGCTGTTTTTTGCATGCGCATCGCAGTGCCATCAAGCATATGCCCGAGCTCGTGTAACAGTGGGCAGACATTGGGAGTGGGCGTAAAAAAGCCTTCGTAGAGGCGTTCGACCTGGAGCATAATTCGATGATCCTCGACGCTATAACACCCCCCACCGACGCCACCAGTCCGGGTATAACTCTGGGCATCAACATAGAGATGGAATTGCGGATGACTGGCAATTAATGCTGCGAGAATATCGGGTCGCCGCCAGAAACAGAGCAACAGCTGCCCCGCAATAATGGCCCGCATACTCAATGTGGCGGGGATAACGGTACGGGCGCGAAAGAGCACAATTTGCAGGCGGGCATCACTGAGGAGCGCATTGAGTTTTGTGCGGAACTCTCGGCGTTGGATTGGCTCAAGGTGAGGAATTAACGGCAAAAAATGTCCGAGTGCGTCGAGCTCTGCCGTCGTGTCGAACACCAATCCCGCAAGTGGCACACGATATCCCGTCCCGTAATAATTGACTAATTCGTGCCAGCGCGCACTGAGGGTGTGCACGGGAATCTGCCAGTTATTCCCGGTAATAATGGCATCAGGGGGGTAACTATGTGCCCCAATTGTAAATTGGTGTGGTGTTGCGTGTACGGCGCAATGGGCAAGTGGGTGGTATTCGGGTATGCGCATAGTGAATTCCCTTTGTGTGATGCGTGCTCCTATTGTAAATGAAAATGAGATGAGGAATGTGAATTTTTCTTTGTCTAATCTTGACGTAATTAGAGGGTGATTCTCATATCGCAGGACTATAGTGTGAATGTCGGGAAGAGATTAAAGGAGGTCTTGAATGACTACTGTAATGATTATTGGAATTGTATTGATGGTGGCACGTATCGTACTGCGGATCGGCATATTGTTGGTGGTGATTTGGGCCGGTGTACGCTTGTTCGAACGCTTCCGCACTCCCCGCCCACCACAAAGTGTCCCCGTCCTCGCCCCAGCCATGGTAACCCCAACCGCCGAACTCGCCGTCGCTGCACCCGTAGCTGAAGTAACTGATACAAAGGTAGGAGCATAATATCATGACAAACACGAAACGTGATTGGGTCCGCACGATTGGAATTACTGGCGCGACGTTGCTTACGATTGGCGCATTGACGATGGGTGGCTTGTTTGTTGCCAATGCCACTGGGGTGATTAGCTTGCCTGCAGACCGTGGTGGTCAGATGATGGGTCGTCACGGCGGCCGTGGTGGTCAGATGATGGGTCGTCACGGCGGCCGTGGTGGTCAGATGATGGGTCGTCACGGCGGCCATGGTGGTCAGATGATGGGTCGTCAGGGTGGCCGTGGTCACGGCGGTGTGATGAGTGGTGGCCGTGGTCAAGGCGGTATGATGCAATCTGGTGGCCAAGCCACTACTGCCGATGCCCAAGTATTGCAACACACGCTGCATATGCTCCAACAAGAGCAAGCCTTGGCAAGTGCCTTGGGTGCAAGTAATCCCACCGCTAAAGCGATTGCCGCTAGCCGAGCCACGGATATTGTCACCATCAGCAATTGGCTCAAAACTTGGTACCCCAACGAAACGATTCCTACGGCCCCGAGTGCTAGTGGTACCGTCGTTGAATTACGCCAATTGATGCAACACCACGATTTGAAGATCGATCAAATCGCTACCAACGGGAAATTCGAACACCCCGAGTTACAGAAGTGGTTGGCTGATTCCCTCAAGCAACGGGCTCGTGATGTCAGTACGTTGTTTGATACCCAAACCTCGTAATCGATGGCAATCACACAAGCTCCCCCACTATGTGTCGCGCATAGCGGGGGAGCTTGTTATTGACACGGTAGATGAGGCGGAAAATATTTTTGCGGGGATACGACCACACCATTGCTCGCTAGTTTGAGTTGTCTCAGATGGGATGACCATTTTAGGCAACCGAACGCGCAATCCCCCGCTCCCTGGTTGCTGTTTTTTGGTCATGAAACATAATTCAAATAAATTTGAAA
>CAISXI010000485.1 GCA_903889425.1 uncultured Roseiflexaceae bacterium
AATTGAAAATTGAAAATTGAAAACACCGCACTACTCCGCGTCTCCGTGCCTCTGCGTGAGCCATCGTGCATCTCGCATCGGTAGACATCTATTGCCATCACAACACTCATCTCTGCGCCATCTGCGCCCTCTGTTCGAGATAAATGCAAAATACAGAATTGAAAATGCAAAACTCCGCGGCTCCGGCCTCCGCGTGAGCCATCGTGCATCTCGCATCGGTAGACATCTATTGCTTGGCAAGCCACGGAGATTCCACGCGACGGGTGCCTGCACCCGGCATGGAATGACGCCAAACGAAGGAGGAAGTGCGAAGCTTAAAGTAGGAAGTAGTTACAATCCCCCTGCGTCCTCTGCGTCCTCTGTGCGAGATAAAGTGCAACAATCCGCAAAAGATTAACAATTAATTCATAATTATATCTATAATTTTCATTTTTCCTGTCACAAATTCGTGTATTATAAAATTAATACGCTAATTCATACATGTACGAGATTTTTATGCGCAGATTCCTGTTTGTATTATTGATGTGTGGAATATTCGCTAGCATAATGCCACCACATCCAACCCACGCTAGTGCCGCGCCAATCAAGAGCATTTCGGCAAACTATAGTTCAACCTGTGTCATATTTGCCAATCACAAACTCAAATGTTGGGGCGACAATAGCGATGGCCAACTTGGTTACGATAATACGACCGACCAAGGCAAACTGAGCGGCGATATGCTGGCGTTGCCGTTTGTCAACCTCGGCGTGGGGTACACTGCCAAATCAGTTAGTCGCGGATTGCGGCATACCTGCGCGATTCTCAACGATAATCGCGTCAAGTGCTGGGGATTGGGGGACGATGGTGTACTCGGGTATGATAGCATCACCGCCATCGGCAAAGCCAGCGGCGACATGGCCGCCCTCACGACCATCGACCTTGGTGCTGGTCATACCGCCAAAGCAATCAGCGCCGGTGGCTCACATACCTGTGCCATCCTCGACAACAATACGGTCAAGTGTTGGGGCGACAATCTCAATGGTCAACTCGGCTACGACGATACAATGGACCGCGGTGGTGTCGCTGGCGATATGGCCGCGCTTCCCACTGTTGACCTCGGTGCTGGTCGCACCGCCAAAGCAATCAGCGCCGGCTTCCAATATACCTGTGCCTTACTTGATAACAACAGTATCAAATGTTGGGGCATCAATAATTTCGGTCAACTCGGCCAAGATGACACAATCAACCGTGGTGATGCAGCCACAGTCGGGCATACCATGGCAGCGCTACTCCCTGTCGACCTCGGCGTAGGGCGCACTGCCAAATCGGTGAGTGTGGGCGTATTTCATACCTGTGCCATCCTCGACAACAATCAAGTCAAGTGTTGGGGCGGTAATGCGAACGGTCAACTAGGGTATGACGACATCATTACCCGTGGCGATGACGCCCGCGACATGTCATTACTCTCCACCGTCAACCTCGGCGTAGGGCGCACCGCTCTAGCCCTGAGCCTCAGTGAAATGTACACCTGCGCCCTGCTTGACAATCACCAAGTCAAATGTTGGGGCGACAATATGTGGGGTCAGTTGGGCTACGACGACACCACAACCCGTGGCAAAAATACAGGTGACATGGCGGCACTACTACCAATCAACCTCGGTGCGGGCATGACTGCCAAGGCAATCAGTGTCGGCATTTTTCATACCTGTGTCATCCTCAATAGCAGCGCCGTGAAATGTTGGGGCAAAAACACATTTGGTGAACTCGGCTATGGTGACACCACCCACCGTGGCAATACCACTGGCAGTATGGCCAATCTCCAAACAATTAATTTCGGCGTGTTTATGAATACGCAGAGTAATCTTTCCAATCGCTGTACGATTCATGCCCCCTATCACAAAGTCGGTTGTCATTTAATTGGTGCCGATTTAGCCAACGATAATCTCAGCGGTGTCGATTTTCGCAATATCGATATGCACGACAGTGATTTAAGCTACGGGAATCACCCAAACGCCGATTTCTCTTATGCCAATCTCACCAACAGCGATCTGGCCTATAGTGTGCTCGATGGCTCGCGCTTCACGGGGGCCAATCTCGACCATGCCGATTTCCAATACACCTCGCTCATCGGGGTATCGTCTGGGGGTATTACGGGCACCAATGTGTTGTTGCCACTCAATTGGCAACTCACTGCCGGCTACCTGGTCGGACCGTCTGCTGATCTACGCAATGCCCAACTTGCCAACGCCGATCTACGTCAGGCTCAGATGATGTACGCCCAACTCGCCTATGGCACGCTGGCTGGCAGCAATCTAGCGGGCAGTGATTTGCGTGGCGCAGATATGCGCGGTGCCGATTTGCATGGCACCGATTTCACGAGTGCTACCCTGATGTGGAGCAATTTATCGTGGGCCAATTTGAGTAACGCCAATCTCACCGGCGCCAATTTGAGTGGGGCGATGCTGGCCGGTGTCAACTTCAATGGAGCGAATCTGACCGGCGTCGATTTGACCGGCGCTGATCTGACGGGCGTGATTTGGCAAAACACGATTTGCCCAGACGGCACCAATAGTGACGCGCATGGGCAGACATGTATGAAATAGGAAGTGTGAAGCGTGAAGTAGGAAGTGGTTTCGCTCTGCGCCCTCTGCGTGCTCTGTGCGAGATACGAAGTAGGAAGTGTGAAGCTTGAAGTAGGAAGTGGTTACATTCGTTCTGCGCCCTCTGCGTCCTCTGTGCGAGATACCCCCCCATGTCCTCTGCGTGCTCTGTGTGAGATAAATGCAAGGGGGTGAGGCACTTCATCCTTCCGACTTCACGCTTCATCCGTCGTGCTACCCCACCGCCGCAATTACTTCGGCACAGCGCCGGGCTCCCGACTCATGTTCAATTTGTTGTCCCAACAAGGTGGCGTTGTGGCGTAATGACGGGCTATCAACCTGCTGAAAGGCCTGCGCCAACCGATCCACCGTCACCTGTTTGCGGGCAATCGCCCGTGGCGCCACCCCCAAATCGGTCCCCCGTTGCGCCCAGGCAAATTGGTCGTTGGCAAAGGGCACAACGATGTTGGGTACACCCGCCCGCAGGCCAGCAGCTGTCGTCCCCGCCCCACCATGATGACAGACGGCTTCCATCTGTGGAAAAAGCCAACTGTGCGGGACTGCGTCTATCGCAATAATCGATTCTGGCAGATTAGCAATCTGACCCAGCCCACTCACCACACCCCGTTTGCCACTTTTGACCAAGGCCTGTACCACCGTTTCACCCAAGGCCGTTTGGTCACCAAAGCCCGTCATACTGCCAAAGCCCACATATATCGGCTTTGTATCATGCGCCAAAAAATCCGCTAGCGCCGCGCTGGGCACGTACGGTTGCGGCTCACGCACAAACCAATAGCCGTGCTGGTGAATATCTGCACTCCAATCGTGTGGGCGCGCAAATACCGCATTGCTACACGAAATCACTGCCGGGTGACGGGCGTCGAGACGGGCAAATGGCATGCCAAAATCAGCCGGGGCTTGACCAAACTTCTGTTGCCAAAAGCCTTTGATTGAATCTTTCGATGCCATCCACAACATGCCCTGCAACAGCGTATAACTCAACGACTTGGTGAAGCGGTTGGCTGGCATCCGCCCATACATCACCACCGACAGATATTCGTTGGTACGATGCATCGGGAATGGCGCCGCCAAAATCGCGGGAATCCCATACAACTGGGCCGCAAAATAGCCAATTGTACAGCCTGGGTGATATACGATGAGCTCACTCCCCTCACACGCCGCAAAATAATCGTGCACCATGTAGATGCCGTATTCCTTCATTTTGTTGAAGGCCAACAGCATCTTGAAGGGGTTATCGGCACTGGCTGCCATTTGCAACATGCGCGGATCAACCTTTAGGGAATCCATATCGGCATTTATTGGAAAAAATTCGATGCCATAGCTTTGAATAAATTGCGCAAAACTACGATTACCGGCAATCCGTACTGCTTTGCCTAGCGCCATCAGCTCTTGTGCCAAGGCAATATATGGCTGGAAATCCCCCCGTGACCCTGCACAAAGTATCGTAATCATCTATCTGCTCCTCACGAAATCCAACACCGTGTCGTATGTTTTCACTATAATGAATACAATCACGACAATCAACCATCAATTGTTGCCAGAATGTAGGATTTTGCCGAGGAGAATAGCATCCATGGCCAAACGTACCACCATCACCGCCCACACCAAACAAAATCTAATAGATGCGTTTTGGGTGTTGTATTGCCAAAAACCGCTGGCCCAGATTACCGTCAAAGAAATCGTCACCCGGGCTGGCTACAATCGCAGTACCTTTTATGAATACTTTCCGGATGTGGCGGCGGTGCTCAGTGCAATCGAAGACGCGCTCATCCCCACCATTGATACATTGCCGCCGTTTGTGGGGGAGTCTTACTCCATCGGGATGCCTATCGCACAATTTTTGCAGTTGTATCAACAAAACGCCAAATTTTATCTGGTATTACTAGGTGAAAACGGTGATCCGGCCTTTGTCACCAAATTAAAAAACAGCATCAAACCGACGGTTTTGCATTTCTATCATGAGCATGCTACCTACGATGCCGTGCAACGCGAAGTGGTAGTGGAGTTTATCTTGTCTGCCTTGATTGGCGTGATGAGCTACTGGTTTCGCCAGCAGCAACCGCTCCCCCAAGAGCAATTATTGGCCTTGATGCACCAGCTCATGACCAAAGGGGTGATGCCTGCGATTGACGGCTCCAACACCACCGTTTAACCACATGCCACGGCATACGAGGTGCCGAGTCACCCGGCATGAAATGACGCTATCGTGTGAGGTATGCTTCACACGATAGCGTCATTCCCCCCCCGCTCGTTCCTACTTCTCTCGGCGGCGTTGGCGTTCACGAGCGCGACGAGTAGTATTAGAGTAGGTAGGCAGACGATCGCTTTGGCGGCCGCGGTCGACCATTATCCGCCAGGCTTCGTCGTCATCGGTGATGTTGCGTAGATGGTCGTCGTCGATGCGATTCGACTGGCGTTCGTTGAGGCGGGCGATGCGCCGACTAAACGACTCATCGCTGGCCGAGACCTCAGCCACACTCTGCCAGTAGCGCCACAACAACCCCACAATCACCAGAAAGATGACAGCTGCAATAATAAAAACCGAGATTGGCGCATCCATATCGCCTCCATTCACTGATGATTAGATCCGCACCGTAGGGCGATATTCACCCCAAACGGTACGCAACACCCCACAAACTTCGCCCACCGTGGCATTGGCGGCCAAAGCGACCCGCATGGGGTACAACAGATTCCCCGTGCCCCGCGCCGTGGCTTCGAGTTCGGCCAAGGCCGCCGCCACCGCCTCGTTGTCGCGCGTAGCGCGGATGTGGTCCAGGCGGGCGGTTTGCTCGCTGGCCACGCTGGCATCAGGCCGAAAGGTGGGGACGGTGGTGGTAGATTCTTCTACGAAGCGATTCACCCCCACCACGATTTTTTGTGATTGCTCGACCGCCCGTTGATGGGCATAGGCGGCATCGGCGATGGCACTCTGCACCCAGCCCTGTTCGATGGCCGTGACAGCTCCGCCCATGTCGTCGATTTCGCCAATCAAGGCGGCGGCTTGGTTGACCAATTCGTCGGTCAACGATTCGATCAGATATGAACCAGCCAAGGGGTCGGCACTGCTGGCGACGCCACTTTCGTAGGCGATGAGTTGCTGGGTGCGCAACGCCAACGTGGCAGCCTGCTCGGTGGGCAAGCCGATGGCTTCGTCATAACCGTTAGTGTGCAGGCTTTGGGTTCCTCCCATTACCGCCGCCAGCGCTTGTAAGGTGGTGCGTACCACGTTGTTGAGTGGCTGTTGAGCAGTCAGGCTCGAGCCGGCAGTCTGGGTGTGGAAGCGCAGCATTTGGCTTTGCTCACGCTTGGCACCAAAGCGCTCACGCATGATGGTGGCCCACAGTTTACGGGCCGCCCGGAATTTGGCGACTTCTTCGAGGAAGTTATTGTGACAGGCAAAAAAGAACGACAAGCGCGGTGCGAATTTATCGACATCGAGACCGGCAGCCTGCGCCGCCGCCACATAGGCAATACCGTTGGCCAGGGTAAAGGCGATTTCTTGCACTGCGGTACAGCCTGCTTCACGCATGTGATAGCCACTAATCGAGATGGTGTTCCACTTGGGAATGCGTTCGGCACAATAGGCAAAGGTGTCGGTGACAAGGCGCATCGAGGGGCGGGGTGGAAAAATATAGGTCCCCCGGGCGGAATATTCTTTGAGAATGTCGTTTTGGATGGTGCCACCCAAGGCATCGGCAGCCACGCCTTGGCGCTCGGCGGCCAATTCGTACAATAGCAACAGCACGGCGGCGGGAGCGTTGATGGTCATCGAGGTGGTGACTTTGTCGAGCGGGATTTGGTCAAACAGCGCCAACATGTCGTCGAGGCAGTCGATGGCCACGCCCACTTTGCCGATTTCACCTTCGGCCCGCACATCGTCGGAATCCATGCCCAACTGGGTAGGCAAGTCAAATGCCACCGACAAGCCGGTCTGGCCTTGGGCCAGCAGGTAGCGATAGCGTTCGTTGCTGGCTTTGGCCGAGGCATAGCCGGCGTATTGGCGCATCGTCCAAAAGCGACTGCGGTACATTTCGGGGTAGACCCCACGGGTAAAGGGGTATTGGCCGGGGTCGGCTTGGGCGTCAGGCGCATCGTCAGATTGATAAAACGGTTTAATAGGAATCCCTGAATCGGTGGTATGTTCGGTCATTGTTGACTCCTCGATTTTTTGTCTATCTCTTATTGTAGCCTGATTTTTGGCATTGCATGGGAGCAAATATCGATGAGATGTACAAACTTACGGAGTGCGAAATACCCTGTTTTCACAAACAGAATGCGGTATACTATACGCACTAATAATATAAAAAATGGGGATGACATGGCGCCAACAACTCGTACGACGGCACTATTGGCACTTGGCGCAATGGCGGCAGTCAACATTATCTGGGGGGCGGCCTTCCCCATCAGCAAACCAGCCTTTGACGACATCCCCCCGATTACCTTTGCCTTTTTGCGGTTCATTGTGGCACTGGTGATAATGGTGCCTTTTGCGGCCCGTGAAATGATCCAGCTGCTGCGCGGCCCTGAGCGGCGCCAACTGTGGTTGATGGGCGCAATTGGGTTTTGTGTGACCCAAATCACCCAAACTGAGGCACTCGCACTCAGCCCTGCCACCCACATCGCCTTGATGGCCGCCACGTCACCGCTCTGGGTGGCAATGATGGCTGCCTGGTGGCTCGACGAGCCTTTTACGTTGCGCATGAAAGTGGGTACCGCCATCGCGTTGGTGGGGATTGTGATTGTGCTCAACCCCCGCGACGGGCTGGCCGGCGACTGGAAGCCGTGGCTCGGTTATGCGATTTACCTCGTGAGTTCGTTTGCCTGGGCGGCGTATAATGTGATGGGGCGTTCGGTAATGCAACGCCAAAAAGCCTTGCCCGTCACGGCTACAGCAGCGTTGATTGGCGTGCTCTGTTTGGCGCCCTTTGCAGGCATCGAGTACCTCAGTGGTATGCGCACCGTACTCAGTCCCACCGCCATCACCGGGGTGTTGTATACCGCCATCATGGTAACAGTTGTCGGTTATGTCACCTTGTTTTGGGCCTTGACCAAAGCCGATTCGGCCCGGGTATCGGCCATGATGTATTTGCAACCCATCGCCGGCGTCGCTGTGGCGTGGTGGTGGCTCGGCGAGCAACCCGGCCTCGGTTTTTTTGTTGGATCCGCACTGACGTTTTGGGGTGTCTGGTTGGTCAGCACCCTTGGGCGATCAGCGCTGCCCACCGTGATTTCACGCACCGAATAATCTGGCAATGACGCCAACAGGAGGATGCAATGCGTTTATTATTTATTGCTGCTGAAGCAGCGCCCTTGATGAAGGTCGGCGGTCTAGCCGACGTGGCTGGCGCACTGCCGCGCCAATTACGCCACGACGGCGTCGATGCCTCCATCGTAATGCCCTTGTATCGCAAGATGCGCGCCGTAGTGGAAGGGCTTACCCCTATTACCGCCGGGTTTTTGGCCCTCGGTGAGCGCCAAGAAGAGCTACGCATTTATCTGGCACCCGACAGCGATGGCACCCCCCGCTACCTACTCGACATCCCCGCTGCTTTCGAACGCGACGCTGTGTATGGCGAATTCGACGACGACGCGCGGTTTATTTTGTTTGCCCGTGGCGTCATGCATCTAATGCAACACCTGCGTGAAGTACTGCATTGGAACCCCGATGTGGTGCATGCCAATGACTGGCATACTGCACTCGTGTTGACCTACATCCGCACGCGGTACGCCTATACCTTTGGGCATATTGCCACCGTCTTTACCATCCACAACCTCGCTTACCAAGGCGAATACGGCGGCTGGTCGCGCCATTTGGCGGGGCTGGACGAATGGGGTGGGGTCGAGCATAACGCCGGCTTACCCGGTGACACCTTCAACTTTATGGCGCGGGGTCTGCTTGCTGCCGACATGATCAACACCGTCAGCCCCACCTATGCCAGCGAGATTTTGTCGCCGGCCTACGGCGAACGCCTCGACGGGATTTTGCGTACGATGCGCGACCGTCATAGTGGGATTTTGAACGGCATCGATACGGTCTTTTTTAATCCAGATACCGATCCCCAGATTGCCGCCACCTATAGCGTGAATGATCTGAGTGGCAAAGCGGCCTGTAAAGCAGCCTTGCGCCAGATTTTCAATCTGCCTACCGGCAAAAATCCTCCCATTGCGGCGATTGTGTCACGGCTGGCCTCCCAAAAAGGCATCGATTTGCTCGATTCCGCCTTGACCGCACTGTTTGCCCTCAGTGACATCCAGCTGGTGGTACTGGGCAGTGGCGAGCCCCATTGGGAGCAGCGCATGCGTGAGCTGGCAGCACGCTACCCCGACCGTTTGGCCGTCCACATCGGCTTTGACGCTGCCTTGGCCAACCGCATTTACGCCGGCTGTGACTTGTTTTTGATGCCGTCGCGATTTGAACCAGGTGGGCTGGGGCAATTGATTGCCATGCGCTACGGCGCCGTGCCGGTGGTGCGGGCGGTCGGCGGGCTCAGCGACACGGTGCGCGAAGGCCCCAATGGCAATGGATTCCGCTTTAGTGATTACACCCCCGAAGCCTTTGCCGAAGCCATTCAACGGGCAGTGCAGTGTTACCGCCAACCGGCAGAATTCACCGCCATCCAATTGCACAACATGAGCGAAGATTATTCGTGGAATCGCTCGGCCAAATCCTACATCCACCTCTATCAGCAGGCCATCCAACACCGCAAGGGGACTATATGAGCGCACTGGTCGCCGTGGTGATGGGCTCACATTCGGACTGGGAGGTCATGCAACACTGCGTGGCCACCCTCGAGGCCCTCGGTGTGCCTTACGAGACCCAAGTTGTATCGGCGCACCGCACCCCTGATTTGCTGTTTTCTTTTGCCGAAAACGCCGCAGCCCGCGGCTTGCGGGTCATCATCGCCGGCGCCGGTGGGGCTGCCCACCTACCCGGCATGTTGGCCGCCAAAACATTGGTGCCGGTGCTGGGCGTCCCTGTGCCCAACGGCGCCATGAATGGCGTCGATGCGGTGTGGTCGATATTACAGATGCCGGCAGGGGTGCCGGTGGGTACGTTGGCCATCGGTAAAGCAGGCGCCATCAATGCGGCCCTGCTCGCCGCCGCCACCCTCAGTCACGACCATCCCGAGATTGCCAGCGCCCTGGCCCAACGACGCCGTGCTACTGCACAAATAGTACTCGACAATCCCGATCCACGCACCCCACCAAATTCATAATTATGCAACACCTCTGTTGCACCAAAAATTCATCACAATTCAGCTTATATTTATTTACACAATTAATTTTTTTGAATACATCTTGTAGCCATGATGCAATGTACATCATGGCTATTTATATAATTACAGTCATAATATGGTTTTAATATTGGCATGTATGTTACAAAAAAATAATAGATAATAGCCGGTTTTTATATAAAAGCACACGATTACGTACCTATAACCTCATTAAATTGTAAATGCATTGTAAATTAAAAGTATATTTATACGTGATATGATAAATATTAATGTAAATCTTACAAATCACATATGATATTCATCATTGTGTGCACGAATACAAGGAACAGACAATGAATTCGACTACTAAAATAACTCCCCGCCGTTGGCTCATGATACTCATCGTGTTGCTCTGCGTCAGTGCATTTGCCCAATCGTTCCTGCCAGCCAGGGCCATGAGTAGCGATTGTACGGCACGGGGTATCGGCGTCGATTTAAGTGGATGTAATTTACGGAGGCAAGATCTATCAAACCTCGACCTCACCGGAGCAGATTTTAGGTCTGCCAACTTGACCGAGGCCAAGCTGAATTCAGGCACATATGACAACGCCGACTTCCGCGGTGCCATCTTCGCCTTCACAACGATCAACAATAGTTCTGTAAAGAATGCCAATTTCACGGGGGCAACTGGTACCTTTATCGCGGGCACATCGAATGGGGGAGTTGTACAAGATGGGAGTGATTTCAGTGGATCAGATTTTAGCACAGCGAATTTAGAAGATACCGCATTTAAAGCATCAAATTTGAGCAACACCATTTTTTATCAAGCGACCATGACAAATGTGGAACTCAACGAGAGTACATTTACCGGCGCTGATTTTCGGCTCGCCGACATGTCGTATGTACAGCTTGAAAATAGCACGTTTACGAATGCCGACTTCCGGGGTGCAAATTTGTCCAATGCGGTTATAAATGGTGGCACCTTTACAAATGCCAAATTTAACGGTACGAGCAGTGCCACTGCTGCCAATTTTTCGCTCCTAAGCATAAATCCGGGCGAATTACCCAACTCTTCCACCATTACTGGAGCTGATTTTACTGGAGCTGATTTTACAAACGTCAGTTTTGCAAATCTTGTCGGTCCAGCGATAACAATGGCAAATTTCACATCAGCCACCATGACTGGCACCAATTGGGGTAGTGGGGTAAGTTTTTATGGGGTTATCTTAGACGGCGCTAATTTTGCTAATGTCCAAATGAGCAATATGTACTGGGCTGTTGCCTCAGTAGGTTTTGCCTCAGGAGGGACTATTACGACTTATCCAGTGAGTTGTGTGGGGACAAATTTCACCGATACGACACTTACTGACCTCCAAGTCAATCCCAATTATCCAGTTAATTGTTCAAATGCACTATTTACACGGGCAAATTTATCCAATGCGGTGATGGAACGTATGAACTTCACGGGGGCGACGTTGATTAGCACAAACCTCACTGGGGCATATATAGGGGGGAGTGATTTTACCACAGCCAACTTCACCAACTCCAGCCTGTTTAGTGCTAATAATTTCAACTCTTATATGGATTCCAACAGTACGACTTACCCCACAATCTGGCACAATACCATCTGCCCTGACCAGCAAAATAGCAACATGTTCAATCCCGAAATCTGCTCATTGACTGCAGCCACGATTACACCGCTGGTCTCCCACACACCTTCGAAAACGCGGACAGCAAGCAATACCAGAACACCGAGTAACACCGCGACAAAGACCAATACCCTCACAAAAACTAACACTCCAACAATGACTGCCACCAAAACCAAAACCAATACTGCGACAAAGACCAATACTGCGACAAAGACCAATACTGCGACATATACCAATACACGCACGTCGACCCTAACGCACACGTCGACCCTAACGCGCACGTCGACCCCAACGCGCACGTCGACCCTCACGCGCACGTCGACCCTCACCGCCACCGCGGCGGTACCAGCGACGAGTAGTAATTGTTCGGCACGCGGCATCAATGTCAACCTTAGTTATTGCGATTTACATGGTCAAGATTTATCGACCACCGATATGACGGGTGCCAAGTTTTATTCGGCCAATCTATCGGGGGCCGTATTACGTGGCACCTACACCAATGCGGACTTTAGACTCGCCAATATGGCCAATGCGACTTTTAATTCAAGCACGCTGACAAACGCTAATTTTGCTGGCGCCGATTTAACACGCGCAAATATCGCAAACAGTAATTTTGGGGGAGCTAATTTTAGTGGACCCGTCGGTGCACGCGCCAATCTCTCACGTATTACATCGTCGGGTATGGTATTGGCAGGCGCAAACTTAACCAATGTTAATTTCACAAATGCCAGCATACCCAGTACGATATTGACTGGGGCACAAGTCAAAGGGGCAGATTTTACGAATGCCACGTTGAGCGGAACCGTACTCGACAGTCTCGACTTTACCGGAGCGAATTTCTCCGGAGCACAGCTCAATGGTGGTGGGCTTACCGTTACAAGTTGTATCAATACAATCTTTGATTCGGCCAATCTCAGCGGCGCAATTATCGGTAGCACAGACTGCAATCATGCGACATTTCGCAATGCAACAATGATTGGAGTGCAGCTCAATGGGTCAAATCTCACTGGTGCAAATCTCACCAATGCCAATCTTGAAGGTGCCCAGATAAGCAGCGCCAATTTCACCGATGCAATACTCACAAATGCGCTGATTATCAACACAACGAGTTCCAGTATCAATTTCACCGATGCGAATCTCAACGGAGGCAAATTTACTGGTTCCATGGTAAATGCACTGAATCTAACGCGTGCGAGTCTGGTAGGGACGACCTTTACGGGAGCCACTTTGAACGGCAGTGATTTCACCAGTGCCAACTTCACCACTTCGTTTACGTTGTTCAATGCAGTGCTCAGCGGCGTGACATGGCACAACACGATCTGTCCCGATACCACCAATAGTAATGTGCTCAGCCCTGAAGCCTGCCCGCCACCAGCAACAGTCACACCGACACCGACCAAAACGAGTACATCGACCAAGACCAGTACCCGCACAGCCACTGCGACCCGCACAGCCACTGCGACACGCACAGCCACTGCGACCCACACAGCCACTGCGACCCGCTCGAATACCAATACGCGCACCAATACATTGACAACAACCAATACACGTACGCCAACCAATACACCTACGCCAACCAACACCAAGACACCAACGAACACCAAGACCGCTACAAGCACCATGACTGCCACTGCCACAAATACATCCACACTGACCAGTACAGCGGTGCGAGTGGTGCAAGAAATTAGTGCGAGTAGCGTCTATACCTGTGCCATGGCGGACAACACGGGCTGGTGTTGGGGATCAAATGGCAACGGACAATTAGGCAATAAGACCACCACCAATGCAAAATTCCCCGTCAACATCGTAAAGAGCGATGGCTCGGTATTGACCAATGTCGTGCATGTCATTGCAAGTGTCAATGGCAGTCATACCTGTGCAATCACGGACACAAATCTCCTGTGGTGTTGGGGGAACAATATATCGGGCCAGCTCGGAATTGGGACATTCGTCAACGCAAATGCCGCCGTACGCGTCAAAAAAAGTGCCACGTTAACGCTCGAAAACGTAACGAATGTGAGTGTAGGTGGTGTACATACCTGTGCGATTGCCGACCAAACCGTATACTGCTGGGGCAATAGTATCTATGGTGAAACCGGATTGGGTGCCTTTAGCCTAAGGACCAACTATGCCACCACGGTAATGAATGCAAATAAAACACCATTCACTGGAGCAAGTGAAATCAGTGCGGGATTCCGCCATACCTGCGCCATCAAAGCGGGGAATGTCTGGTGCTGGGGGCTCGACTTGCAAGGACAATTAGGTGACGGCAGTCTCCGTGTCAACAAAGTCTATCCTGTCCAGGTAATAAAACAAGATAATACTGCGCTCAGCAACGTCACACAAATTAGCAGCGGAAATTTTCATAACTGTGCAATGACGTCTACCGGCGAAATGTGGTGTTGGGGATTCAATCAATTTGGGCAACTCGGTGATGGCACCACGTTAGAGGGCACAGTGAACAGTTCCTCGATGCCACCAGGGCGCTCACGGGCAGTCCGCGTATTGCGCAGTGCAGGGGTAGCACTAACCGGTATAACTGCGATTGCGACAGGTGGCAACAGTAGCTGTGCCGTCATTAGCGGCGCTGCCTGGTGTTGGGGTCTCAACGACAAAGGCCAGCTCGGGAATGGCACCACAACCAATCGACTCTATCCCGTCCAAGTGATTAGTACCAATGGCACGCCCCTCGCCGATATCGACGACCTCAGTGGTGGCGTCGAGCATACCTGTGCCGTCGCAAATCAAAAGGCCCTCTGTTGGGGAGAAAATAGCGCTGGCCAACTTGGTGACAATACCCTCATCGACAAGTTACGCGCCTTTATCCTCGGGTTGTAAGTGGGCACCTGATAATCGTCGTGCGTGTGTGTCGCCAGGAGCGACACCGAGTGTGGGTTGGGCTATCGCCGTCAAGCCACACACAATCTCGGCCGGTTACACGTTTCTGACGAAAAAATCGCATGTGTCAGGTTTTTTTACAAAAAATAACAAAATAATCACAAAAAAACGTCCCATGACACATACCAGTCATGGGACGAATCGTTATGTAACCTTATTTGCTGTAGCGCCAGCCATAATAATGCTGCCCGACATTGCCCATCTCGACTTGGTAGCCGGCAGGATTGCTGGGCGTATAGGTCAAAATCCGGCGCTCGAAGGGTTGCACCAGCGACCATTGCGATACACCTGCGATGTTGGTACGAATCCAATAGGCATCACCAATGGGATAACCAAACGCCACCACCCAATCAAATAATTGGCCATTGCTATAGCGCCCACTGCTATAGACCAGCCCACTTTGATTGAGGAAGGTGCGAAACACATCGGGGATGTTGTGACGTGTCTCGGGGATATATTGCGCATAGCTGACGTTGGCAGGTGGGGTGATGTCTTGGAAGGTACCGTTGCGAAGCAACTGCGTCCGCACCGCTTGGCCGGTTTTGTCGGCTTGGGCTGGCAGCACTATTGTCACGACCACCCCGCTATCGCCAGCGCCCTAGACCAGCGTCGCAAAGCCATAGCCCAATTGATGCTCGACAACCCCGATCCACGCACCCCGCCCACAAAGTAATTACCACTAATCAAG
>CAISXI010000486.1 GCA_903889425.1 uncultured Roseiflexaceae bacterium
AGCCACGAGACGGTGCGGTATTGGAGTGGGATGGCAAGGGTTACGCCAATCCGGGGCATATCGATGAATTCGGTATTGAGTTTGACGTAGTGTTCGACATGCAGATTTCCTTCGTTGTTCATCGTATAGGTAATCGTATGTCGGACATCACCTGGCTTCCCACGACCACTGCCGTAGTAGGTGAAGTTGATTTTGGAGCCGATTTGCTCGATATCGTTGAGGGCCAGTTTGATTTTGTCGATACCCAAGGCGCGCCAATTGCGTAGGTGTGGCGAAGGATGTTCGGGCCACAATTTGAGTCCGTCGTTGTCGATGGCTGCTCGCCAGAGTTGCAAAAGCGGCCCTTGGCTGATGAAGTTGCGGCGGGGCGTGCCGTACGACAACAATTCACCGGTGTTGGCGTCAAAGCGCGCCTTGACCCGGCCGGATTGGAGGGTGATTTCGGTGACATCACGTTTGAGCCGGGCACCGCGACTATGTTCGACTTGGCTGTTTGGTTGTTGCACCACATGTTGATCCCATGCCACTTCGTGACGAATGGGGGCATATTCCGAAGAACGGCGCTTACGGAAGCGGAAGGTGATAGTCATTAAATTGGTGGGGTAGGTGGCTTGGACAGTAGCCAGCATCGCGATTTGCACGTCGCGGCTGGTGCGGGCGGTCAAGCCCCGAATATTCAAAATCCCTTCGGCTACCACAATCCCGTCGACTTCAATAATCCATTCGCCACCGAGATCGTCGATGTCGCTGAAGTAGCGTTTGTTGGTAATGCGGTAGTTGCCTGCCACATCCCCCACCGGGCTGACGGCCACGGGGCGGGCCAGGTATTTGAGTTCGTACAAGGCGGGGTGGGGCGTACGGTCGGGCCAAACCAAGCCGTCCGCACAAAAATTGTAGTCGTTGGGGGTGTCACCAAAGTCGCCGCCGTAGGCCCAATATTCACGACCATCCGGAGTTTTTTTGCGCATACCATGATCAACCCACTCCCAAATGAAGCCCCCTTGTAAGCCGTGGTATTGCTCAAATGCGGCGTAGTGGTCAGCCAAGGTGCCATTGCTATTGCCCATGGCGTGGGAGTATTCACACAAAATCATCGGACGGGGATCATTGGATGGCGTCTTGGCCCATTCGATGATACTCGCGAGCGAGGGATACATCGGGCAGACGATATCGGTGGCTGCCTGACCGGCACCCCAATTGGGTTGATTGAACCCGAGGGCGATGGCCCCTTCGTAGTGCAATACACGACTGGGGTCGGCATGGCGGGCCCAGCCGGCGGCGGCATCATGATTGGGGCCATAGCCACTTTCGTTGCCAATCGACCAGGCAATGATACAGGCGTGGTTTTTATCACGCTCGACCATGTTGCGGACGCGGTCGACAAAGGCTTCGGTATAACGGGCATCACGGCATAAATCAAAACTAAAATCGTGTGCTTCGAGGTTGGCTTCGTCAATCACATACAAGCCGTATTCGTCACACAAATCATAAAATACCGGATCGTTGGGGTAGTGTGAGCAGCGCACGGCATTGATGTTGAATTGTTTCATCAACAAAATGTCTTTGAGCATTAATTCACGACTGATGACCCGCCCATGCGTGTCGTCGTGATCGTGGCGATTGACCCCATTGATCATGACTGCTTGACCATTGATGCGTAATTCACGGTTGGCGATTTTGATGTCGCGGAAGCCGACGCGGGTGCTGTAATATTCATTGCCACTGGGGGTGTGGAAGATGACGAGGACGGTATAGAGGTTGGGTTGTTCGTGGTTCCAGCATTCGACCCGTTTGAGGGTGGCTTGCAACTCGACTTGGTCGTAGGCGGCGATGCGTGAGCCCCAGCCATCGACCACCGATTTGTCTTTGGGGGCCCAGCGTGAGGGTTGGTGCAGGGGCTCGTTGAAGCACGGTTTGCCGTCAGGACCATATAGTTGCACCGATACCTGCCAGTCGTCGCGTAATTCGCCCGGGTTGTTGGTCGACGCGGTGACCGTCAGTGTGCCCCCTTTGTAGTCGCTGTCTGGTTGCGCCAAGACTTGGAGGTCACGCAAAAACGGATTGCTGGTGCTATAAATCAGTACTTCACGATTGATGCCGGCGTGCCACCATTGATCTTGGTCTTCGATAAATGTGGCGTCTGACCACCGCACCACCACGGCCATTACCTCGAGGGTTTGGCCTGGGGTTGCATAGCGAGTGATGTCGAATTCTGCAGGAGTGCGGGCATCTTTGCCCATCCCGATGGCTTGGCCATCGACATAGACACACAGCATGCCCTCGACGCCGCCGAAATGCAAGATGACACGGCGGTTTTGCCAATTAGATGGGATGGTCATATACCGGTGGTAGACGCCCACGGGATTGGCATCAGGGACGGAGGGTGGTGTATTGGGGAAAGGCATTTTGATGTTGAGGTAGTGAGGCTTTTCGAAGCCTTGCATCGTCCACAAGCCTGGTACGGCTACCGTATGCCACTCTGCTGATTGCAGGTTAGCAGGGGTGACGGCGTTGGGGCTGGGGAGCAAGGTGAATTGCCAATCGCCATCGAGTGATGACACCCAGGGTGACGCAGTCCGCTCGCCCGCCAAGGCACTGGCGGCGTCGTGGTAGGGATAGAGGGTGGCGTGCGGTGCGAGGCGGTTAATCCCCGTCAAGGTTGGATTCTGCCAGGTTGGCACATTCCCAATGTATAGGAGTTCGAGTAGTGCGTTGGGTGTGGTCATCACAGTGTTCCTCTGAATTAACTACGTTTGCGGATATTGAGTCCGAGAATACTTAAAAACAAGCTGGTGAAACCGATTTGGCCGGCCAAAATAACAGCGACTGCTCCCAAAACCGTTTGACGGGCACTGGTGGCTGGATCCAAATTATTGAATCCACTCGCTTGCCACAGACCAAACACTTGGGCAATTTGCCAGATACCGATAGCCAATAACACCAATCCGGTAATCAGTCCGTATTCGAGGGTAATGGCGTCATTGATTTTGGCGAAACGGGGTGAATCGGGCACGAGTCCGGTGGTAGTCAGGTACTTTTTGGCTAAAAGCCCAAACAACACCACTTGCACTCCAAACAACAACAATGAGGCTGCCACTACAAGGGTATTGATGTCAAGCGTGATGCTCCCAATTTGACGGGCTGCGGGCATCAACCACAACAGTACGACGGCACTGATGATGGTCAATAAGATCCCTGGCAACAAGAAAACCCAGTTGGGGGCATAGGCCAACATGAAGCGCAAATGGCGCCAGCCGTCGCGCCACGTGCGCAAATGGGGCGGGCGTGAGCGCCCATCTTTGTAGAGCGTGATCGGTACTTCGACGATTTTTTGGTCAAATAAGACTGATTTAATGACCATCTCGCTGGCGTATTCCATGCCGCTGGTCTGGAGCTGGATGGCGTGCCAGGCACTTTTGCGGAAGGCCCGTAGCCCACAATGGAAATCACCCACGGTGGAATGAAACAAGGTACGTCCCAACCAACTCAACACCGGATTACCCAGCCATTGATGGAGCCACGGCATGGCGCTCGGCATAATTCGACCGCGAAAGCGGTTGCCCATCACCAAATCGGCGCCGGCGCGTAGCTGCGTCATGAATTCATCAATCGCGCCGAGGTCGTAGCTGTCGTCTGCGTCACCCATCACCACGAACTCCGCATTGGCGGCACTAATGCCCCCATGCAAGGCGGCACCGTAACCCCGCTCAGGTACGGGGACGAGGCGGGCACCTTCGGCGCTGGCAATTGCTTGCGAGCCATCGCTACTGCCGTTATCGGCTACGATGACTTCACCATGGATGCCGAGGCGCTGGAAGCCAGCGAGGGTTTTGCGGATGACCGCAGCCAGTGTTTCGGCTTCGTTGAGGCAGGGAATAACCACCGAAACCTCGTATAACGACGGCGTTGTCATGCCAACACTTCCTTTTATTGGCCATTAATTGACCAAATAGCACATGGAAAAACTGCTTAGCGGTTATCGCCGTCGCCACCAATGGCGCCGCGATCGAGGCGGTCATAGAGCTTGGTGAGATTGGCGCTGGCGACATCTTCGAGCGTGATGTCGAGCTCGGTACAGATTTGCGCCAAATACCACAACACATCGCCTAGTTCATGTTTGAGTGCTTCGCGATCGGCGTCACTAATGACACCAGCGCGGTCGCGGAAGATTTTTTTGACTTTACCGGCGACCTCACCGGCCTCGTTGACCAGCCCGAGGGTAGGGTAGACGATGGCGTGGTCGGTTTTGATGAGACTCCAGGTGCGCCGTGACGCCTGCTGGTATTCGTTGAGCCGATCGACGTGCATAGTGGCTCCTTTGTCAGCGAAAGTGGCGCGGACGGCGGGACTCGAACCCACGACCAACGGTTTAGAAGACCGCTGCTCTAATCCACTGAGCTACGCCCGCATGTGACAGAAATCATTACTACTATAGCATATTTTTTGTGATTTTTTCTATTACGAATGAGGCAAATTCGGTGATGATTTTTCTATATAGCACGCCAATATATGATTATAAATAAATGGCTGCTATCGTATGTAAACATGCGTTTTTTCTTTGATAATCGTTGGTGTATGCAAGGGAATCTTTGTATTATGCAAGGTATTTGTAGTGGTTTTGTGGAATATGGTAGCGCGCAAATAGGGCAATACGCCCAAATTGGATAGCTTTTGACAGCTATCTGCATGACTCTGGCAGGTGGGGTGATTTATGATACGGTGCATATGCTCTATGTGCTTGTGCAAAAGGATTCCCATGCCACAACCAGCTGAATCGCGGATTGAAGGATTTTATCGACTCGACCCACTCGAGCGGCGTGCCCGGGTGCGTGAGTTTGCCCAACTCGACGACGCCACCACTGCGGCACTCGCCGGTGGGCAATTGGGGTTAGCCAAAGCCGACAAAATGATTGAAAACGTCATTGGCAGCTACGAACTCCCCCTCGGTGTGGCCACCAACTTCCGTATCAATGGCCGTGACCGCCTCGTCCCCATGGTGGTGGAAGAGCCGTCAATCGTCGCTGGTGCTAGTTATGCTGCCCGCATGGCCCGCGAAAGTGGCGGGTTTGTGGCGTCGCATACCGACCCCGTCATGATTGGCCAAATCCAATTAATCGCCGTGGCTGATGTCGCCACCGCTATGGCTACTATACATGCCAATCGCATGCGGATTATCGAATCTGCCAATGCCCAAAGTCAGAGCATGGTGGCGCGTGGTGGTGGTGTGCGTGATGTGGAATGCCATCAGTATACCGATTCGCCGATGGGTCCGATGCTGATCGTGCATTTGTTGGTCGATTGCCGCGATGCCATGGGCGCCAATGCCGTCAATAGTATGTGTGAAACAGTCGCACCCTTGCTCGAATCACTGAGTGGTGGTCAGGCCATGCTCCGGATATTGTCGAACTTGACCGATCGTCGCTTGGCAACCGCCAAAGTCCGGATTGCACCGGCTTCGTTGCAACGCGACGGTATCGCCGGGGCGGACGTGATTGAACGTATTTTGTGGGCCCACGCCTTTGCGGTAGTCGACCCCCATCGGGCTACCACCCACAATAAAGGCATCATGAACGGCATCGATCCCGTGATTGTCGCTACCGGCAATGATTGGCGAGCCATCGAAGCGGGCGCGCATGCCTGGGCCGCGCGGAGCGGGCGCTATACCTCGTTGTCGCATTGGTATCGCGACGAGCAAGGATATTTGTGTGGCGAATTAACCATGCCACTCGCCGTGGGGATTGTGGGTGGGGCCACCCGCGTCCACCCCACCGCCCAAGCCGCCTTGCAAGTGCTTGATGTGACGCATGCCGGCGAGTTAGCCGAGATTTGTGTGTGTGCCGGTTTGGCCTCCAATTTGGCTGCCATGCGGGCCTTGGCCACCGAAGGGATTCAACGGGGCCACATGGCCTTGCACGCTCGCCAAATCGCCATGGCCGCCGGTGCCCAAGGTGATGATGTGGCTATGATTGCCCAAAAAATGATCGATATGCAGAGTATTAAACCTGCCACCGCGACGGCCTTACTTCAACAAATTCACGTGTTGGCTTCGTAGTTTTTTATTAAAGGAATCGGCATGAAACCAGATCGACCGGTGGGAATTGTGGGGTACGGGGCGTATGTGCCGCGCTACCGTATCGCCGCCAAAGATATTTCGCAGGTGTGGACGGGTGGGCATGGTGGCGTGCCGGTTGAGTCAAAAAGTGTCCCTGGGCCAGATGAAGATGTGATTACCATGTCACTCGAAGCCGCCCGTAACGCCTTGAAACGCGCCGCCATCGCCCCCAACGACTTGAGTGCCGTCTGGATTGGCAGTGAATCGCACCCGTACAGCGTCAAACCCTCAGGCACCGTGGTCGCGGAAGCCCTCGGGGCGACGCCGTTTGTGAGTAGTGCCGATTTCGAGTTTGCCTGCAAAGCGGGCACCGAAGCGATGACCGCCGGCATGGGGATGGTGGGCAGTGGCATGGCGCGCTATGTGCTGGCGATTGGCGCCGACACCGCCCAAGGACGCCCGGGCGACGCCCTCGAATATACCGCTGCCGCCGGTGCCGCTGCCATGATTATCGGCCCGGCCGCCGAATGCCTAGCTACCATCGAAGCGACGGTGTCGTATGTCAGCGACACGCCTGACTTTTTCCGGCGTGCCGATCGCCCCTACCCGGTACATGGCAATCGTTTCACCGGCGAGCCGGCCTACTTCAATCAAGTCCGCAATGCCAGTCAGGCCTTGATGACACAACTAGGTGTGACGCCCAGTGATGTAACCTATGCGGTATTCCATCAACCCAATGCCCGCTTCCCCCAAGTGGTCGCCAAGCAACTGGGCTTCCGTAATGAGCAAATTACCCCTGGTTTGCTGGCGGGCAAAATCGGCAACACGTATTCGGCCGCCGCGATTTTGGGATTGTGTGCCACCCTCGATGTGGCCAACCCAGGTGATGTGATTTTGATGACGAGCTACGGCTCGGGCTCAGGCGCCGACGCCTATCTGATTCGGGTTGGCGATGCAGTGCTTGAGCGCCGCAATCGGGCTCCATTGACCGAAAAATATGTAACCCGTGAAACAATGATCGATTATGCCGTCTACGCCAAATGGCGCAATAAATTGGTAATGGGGTAGTGATGATGCGACCTGTATATATTGCTGGAACTGGATTGACTGCGGTTGGTGAACTTTGGGAGCGCACTGCCTTGTCGTTGGCTACTGAAGCGTTACGGGCTGCCATGACGGAGAGTCCCCAGCAATTAATTGGCGCGCTGTATGTAGCCAATGCCTTGGGCGCCGCCCTCGGCCAACAAAGCAATTTGGCCCCTGCGATTGCTGCTGCCACGGGCTTGCACGGCTGCGAGACATTGACGATTGATGCGGGTGGCGCTGCCGGTGGCCTCGCCATCCGCCAAGCCATGCTGGCGGTGGCGAGTGGCGTGTATGATGCGGTAGCGGTGGTGGGGGTCGAAAAAGTCAGTGATGTGCTGGACGAGCAGCGCGAAGCCGCCTTGGCCTTGACGACGGATGGTGATTGGGAAGGGCTACATGGCGTCACGTTGACCTCACAGTGGGCCATGTTGATGCGTAAATATATGCATGATTACGCTGTCGCACGCGCTGATTTTGCCGCCTTCCCCGTTAATGCCCACGCCAATGCGGTGGCTAATCGCCATGCCTTGTATCGCTTTGCCATCACCCCCGATAAAGTAAAAAACGCTGGCATGGTAGCAGACCCGTTGAGTTTGTTGGATTGTGCGACGGTGGCTGACGGGGCGGCAGCCGTGATTATCAGCGCCCACCCGCACGCCAGCAATGGCCGGGCTGTGCGGATTGCCGGTTCGGGGGTGGCGAGTGACGCCATCGCCCTCCACGAACGGGCCGATATGCTTGATTTGGTGGCGGTGCGTCTGGCGGCCACCCGGGCATTGCACCAGGCCAATTTGACCATCAATGATGTCCAGGCCCTCGATATGACCGATCCACATGCGATTTGTGCGGTATTGACGCTCGAAGCGTTGGGGTATACGCCCCGTGGCACGGCGACGACACTGGGGGCGAGTGGGGCTATTAGTGCCAATGGCACCGTACCACTCGCCTTGACTGGTGGCTGCAAAGCCCGGGGTGATGTGGTCGGGGCATTGGGGGTCTATCAGATTGTCGAATTAACGGCCCAATTGCGGGGCACGGCAGCCAATCAGGTAGCAAATGCGACAGTGGCATTGGCGACGTGTAGTGCGGGGTTGGCGAGTACGGCAGTGACGCATGTGTTGGTGGCTGAATAATAATTACCGCACAAACAGAAGTGAGTAGTTGATATGGAATTAGCACGGCATTGGCGGCAACGCAACGCCCGTTATCGGTTGGAAGGAAGTCGCCATCGTAGCGATGGTACCATCGCCTTCCCTCCACGTGAAGGGAACGAATGGGAGCCGCATGTGTTGTCAGGGCAAGGTGAATTACTCACCTACGCCGTAGTACATCAAGCCCCAAGCGGCCACGAAGGTGAAGTCCCGTATATGGTGGCGATTGTGCAGTTGGTCGAAGGCCCACGGATCACTGCCCAATTGACGGATTGTGATGCATCTGAAGTGACCATTGGCATGGCACTCGAAATGACCACGCGGCTCCTCGGTGATACCGGGGCTGATGGGTTGTTGTTGTACGGGTATAAGTTTCGCCCCGTATTGTAAAAATACCGTGTAACAGCCCCTTCAATTGTCAGCTATTGCTGATGATTGAAGGGGCTGTTGACGTAGGAAGTAGGAAGTGACTTTGCTCCGCACTTCTGTGTCTCTGCGTGAAACGAAGAATGTTTTGCCTACACAGGCATTTATTGGCTATCACATACGACCAGTAACCGCTGTGTTCTCTGCGTACTCTGTGCGAGATAAATAACAACCCTCTTGTATGCCGTGTGCGGCAAAAGAGAATATTACATCATGCTCCGCAGTACACCGACGACCCGTCCTTGGATGCGCACATCGTTGGCGGCGACGTAGATGGGCTCCATGGTGACGTTGGCTGGTTGTAAGCGTACGCGTTCGCCTTCACTGTAGAAGCGTTTGAGGGTGACGGCGTTGTCGCTGATGATGCGGGCTGCTACCATGTCACCTTGCTCGGCGGTTTCTTGGTAGCGCATGAGTACGATGTCGCCATCGTTAATCAGGGCATCGATCATCGAATAGCCACGCACTTTGAGGGCGTAGACGTTGGCTAGTTTGGTGCTAGGGACGACATCTGACGGCACATCGACATAATCGGCGTTGTCGCTACTCAAGTCTTCGGGGTCGGGTAAGGGTTGACCAGCGGTGATGGTGCCGAGCAGTGGTACTTGGGTGCTGAGGCCGGTGAGGGTGATGGCGTCACTTTTGGGGATGGAGATACCACGTGAGACTTTGCCTTCACGGCGTAATACGCCACGTTGCTCCAAGACCTTGAGGTTGTAGGCCACGACGGATGTCGAAGAAATCGACAAGTCTTCTTGGATTTGGCGGATAGCCGGGGGGTAGTTGTGTTGCTCGACGAATTGCTCGATGTATTCGAGGATGTCGCGTTGTCGAGCAGACAAGGTTTCGTGAAACTGCACGGTCGCGCCCCTTTCGTGGAATGCGAATATATGTTCGTTAGAACTTATGTTCCATTATAGATTGTGAAAATGACTGTGTCAAGAGGAATTACGCATAAGAACGTGGTATGATGGGCAAAACCGTACCAAAGGAATCACGCCAATGCCTACTGTAACTTTGGTGATCGTCACATACAACAGTAGCGACGTCTTGCCGGCTTGTGCCGCCAGCCTCGCTCAACTCGTGGTAGCGGGTGGCTACGAGCTCATCATCGTCGATAACGCATCGCGTGATGACAGTGTGGCAGTGGCACGCCAGCACTTTGCTACTGCACACATCATTACCAATGACCACAATCGGGGGTTTGCTAGTGCGGTAAACCAAGGAGTCGTTGCGGGGAGTGGGCGGATTGTGGCCACCCTCAATCCCGACACCGAAGTCGCCCCCACCTGGCTGGCAGCCTTGGTAGCCACACTCGATCGTGATGCCCAGATTGGGATTGTGGGGAGTGCGATTACTGATCCGCACGATGGCCATTTGCTGCATAGTGGTGGGCAATACGACGCCGTGACGTTTCGGACCATGCACCGCGCCGAGGTCAGCCACACCAGCGCAGCTGACGTCGATTATGTGACGGGGGCGGGGATGGCGATGCGGCGTAGCGATTGGCAACGCCTCGGGGGCTTCGACGAAGGCTTCTTCCCGGCCTATTTCGAAGACCTCGATCTATGTTTACGGGTGCGTGCCAGTGGTCTACGCTGTGTGTTTGTGCCACAGGCCCAGCTCCACCACCACGAATCGACGGCGACGGGCAAACAGAGTGGGGCGTTTTATTTTTATTATCATCGTAATCGCTGGCGCATGATTCGCAAAGCCTTGGCGGCCGGGCAACTCGCACCAGATTTTGTGCAATGCGAAGCGCAGGCACTGTGTGCCACCAACATCCTCGACCGCATGGTGGCCTTGCTCGTGGCGCGGATGGGATTGCCGGCGGCTCAGACTGGCTTGCCCGATGCGGCGACACAAGCGGCGATATTGCAGATTGGCAAGCGCTTGGCGCCACTGGTGGGTGACGCGTATCAAGATCCGGCCCATTGGCCGGCCGAGGTGCAGGTGTTGTTGGGGGTTCATCCGGTGGTGGCGCATCAGTTTTCATTTGAGCGGCAAAAAATAAACCCGGCTGACAGCCAACCCGTGTTGCAACCCTATCCGCCGTTGTCCGCCCAGACACCGTTGTTTCAACGGTTGTTTGGTAGTGGATGGATAGCGAATCTGCGTACGCGTTTGCTCGGTCCGCAGTTTGTGGTGTTTGTAGATATGTTGTTGCAACACCAATTGGCGTTGCAAACCAACATGCTACGCCATGGTTTGATGGTTGATGTACTTCAGGTAGAATTAATTATTCGGCAGGCGTTGCTTCAGCATGCCATCTATTACCCAAGTGAGATTGATAATGAAAATCGATAATCGCAAAGATTATGCCCAAGCCGGGCTCCACGAATCCGATGTGGCCGCTGATCCGATTGTGCAATTTGGACACTGGTTTGCCGATGCAACGGCGGCCCAATTACCTGAACCCTACGCCATGACGTTGGCGACGGTTGACGCTACTGGCCGGCCATCGGCCCGGATTGTGTTGTTGCGGGGCGTCGATGCCCGCGGGTTTGTTTTTTTCACCAATTACACCAGCCGCAAAGGGCAGGCCTTGGTCGCACATCCCTATGCGGCGTTGATTTTTTATTGGCCAGAGCTTGAGCGCCAAGTGCGGATCGAAGGGCGGGTCAGTCAGATTGATGCGGCTGATTCCGATGCCTACTTCCGTAGCCGCCCCCAAGGGAGCCAGCTCGGTGCTTGGGCCTCACCCCAAAGCCAATCCATTGCCAACCGCGAGGTGTTGACCGAGCGGCTAGCGGCGTTAACAAACCAATATGGTGCTGAATTCCCACCGCGCCCCGAGTTTTGGGGTGGCTATCGGGTGGAGCCTGATGTAGTGGAGTTTTGGCAAGGGCGCCCAAGTCGCCTGCACGACCGGATTGTCTACACGTTGGTGGATGGGGTGTGGCAGATTGGCCGATTAGCACCATAGCAAAGGGATACAATGATGAATCCTTTATTACAACGGATGGGGTATAGCGCCAGTGATCGGGTCGTGATTGTGCATGCCGACGATGTAGGCATGTGCCATGCGTCGACGGCGTTGTTGGATGGCTTGTTTGCGACGGGGGTGGTGACATCGGCGTCGGTGATGATGCCGTGTGCGTGGGCGCAGACGGCGGCGGCCTGGTGTGCCGCCCATCCGAGCACCGATGTGGGGGTACACTTCACGCTCACCAGCGAATGGGCGACCTATCGCTGGCGGACGCTGACAGATTCGCAGCACAATGGCCTGGCTGATGCCGAGGGGTTTATGCCCCGTAGTAGCGCCGAAGTGTTTGACCATGCCCAGCGTGAGGCGATAGCTGCCGAGATTGATGCCCAATACGCCTTGGCGTTGGCATGGGGCATGCAGCCCAGCCATTGCGATTCGCATATGGGGACGATGTTTGGGACGGGAATTTTTGAATCATATATGGCGCTCGGACAACGCTATCAGGTGCCGGTATTTGTGCCCCGCCAGTCTGATGCTGATTTAGCACGACGGGGATTTGATGCTGAAACACGTGCTGCGCAGCTTGCCACGTTGCAACACATCGAAGCGAGTGGCATGCCGTTTTTTGACCAAATGCGCTGGCTTGAGTTGGGTGATGCGTCGGCGGGGCTAGCTGCCACCAAACAGTTGTTTCACGAATTACCGAGTGGCTTAACTTATTTCATTCATCACCCATCACTCGACACCCCCGAATTACGGGGCATCGCCCCTGATTGGCAGGCCCGGGTGCGGGATCATGCGGTGATGACCGACCCCGAATTACGCACCTTTGTGGAAGCAGCCGGGATTCATTTAATCGGCTGGCGTGAGATACAGCAGGCCTTGGCGAAGTAATATGTGGTAAAAAAATAGGGCTACGGGCATGAAAACAGACTACCCCTGTATGACGCATACACGTCATACAGGGGTAATGGTCTTTAGTGGAAGCCGAGCCCGCGTTCGCGTAGGCTGACCCATTGGCCTTGGCCAATGATGAGGTGATCGAGCAAGTCGACATCGAGTAATTTACCGGCGGCAACCACATCGCGGGTGACTTGGATGTCGTCGCTGGAGGGGGCAGGGTCACCGGATGGATGATTATGCACCAAAATAATTGCCGCGCTATTGAGGCGAATCGCTTCTTTGAAGACTTCACCGACGCGCAATAGCGACGAATTGAGGCTGCCCACATACAGGGTTTGGATTTTTTGGACGCGGTTTTTGGTGTCGAGACAGATGACGCGCAGATGCTCTTGGTCGAGGTGGCTCATCTCGATGAGCATCAGCTGGGCGGCATCGCTGGGAGCGCGGATCTGGAAGCGATCTTCGAAGCCCGACAACACCATGCGTCGCGTCAATTCGAGGGCTGCTTTGATGCGAGCGGCGCGCATCGTACCGATGCCGGGGAGCTGTTGGAGTTCGTCGATGCTCAGGCGTTGCAACCCGGTTAGCCCGCCGACGTCAGTGAGCATTTGTTGGGTTTGGGATTGGTCGCTGGTGCCAAGTAACAACGTAATCAATTCGGCATCGCTGAGAGTGCTGGCGCCATGCAGGGCCAGTCGGGCCAAGGGGTGTTCGTCGGAGGCGGCTTCGCGGATGCGCAACGGGAAGGTCATCGAAAGACTCATGGGAACCTCGCAATCAGTACTACAGTGACGATAAACTCGTAGCTGTAACCGTTGCGGATGGGGTAAAAGGTACGCACACACCGAAATCTCGTGAAAGTCAACATCACGGAATTTCGGCGTTTAGGCGAGTGAGGTAATAGTCAATTGTTGACAAAACATGGTGTATTGGTTGATGTCAAAGACGGCCGCTTGCGGTTGCAGGGCGTTGGCACTGCCAGCGGCTACGCCACAGCGTAGGGCGTGGGCGAGGGGCAATCCCTGCTGGAATGCCACTGCAATTCCGGCCAGGGTACAATCGCCACTCCCTACCGGACTGACGGCGTGAATCGTCGGTGCGGCGACATACCATGCGCCGCTCGCATCGACGGCGATAGCGCCAGCAGCACCAAGGGTGATGACCACGGCGCGCGGACCATTGGTGCACACTTGGCGAGCAGCAATCACTGCTTCGGCATGGGTAGTGATGGGTTGATTGATAGCCTGGGCTAATTCACTGGCATTGATTTTGAGCAACCCAATGGGGGCATCGAGGCAGGCTTGCAGGGGTGCGCCACTAGTGTCAAGCAGTACGGTGCAGGTTGGGGGCACGGCGTCGATGAGCTGGCGCAGTTGTTGGGCATCCACGCCGGGCGGGAGGCTGCCCGAAATGGTTAAGAATTGGGCAGTAGCCGCTGCTGTAATCACCGTCTGCTGGAGTGCCTGCCATTCGAGGGCACTAAGCTGTGGACCAGGCTCATTGATGACGAGCTGATCGGGGGCGGCGGGGTCGGTGACCAGCAGGCAGGTGCGGGTTTGGTCGTGAATCGGTACGGCGGTGAGGCGGAGCCCTTCGGTCGCGGCCAGGGCCGCCACATGGGCGCCAGTCGCACCCCCGAGGGGGGCGATGGCGTGATAGGCGCCGCCGAGGGTGGCAATGGCCCGCGCCACATTGAGCCCTTTGCCACCGGCGGCGTCTTGGCGTGATTGCACGCGGGTGACGTCGCTATGGCGGAAGCCCGGCACGATGAGGGTGCGGTCGCAGGCCGGATTGCAGGTGAGGGTGAGAATCATTGGGCTGGCGTAATTACGACATAGGCGCGGTTTTTGAGGCCACCATTGAGCAACGCAATCAAATCAAACATGCGCTTCATGAAGCCGTATTTTTGGGTGAGTAATGCGTTGGCGTGGGTTGCAACTGCGGGGTCGCTGATGAGCTGTGCATGGGCGGTGACTGCGTCGCCGAGGGTTTTGCCTGCGCGGTCAGCGGGCTCAACGACGATACTGGGATTGTTGCGGATGCGCTTGATTTTGCCGGCATCTTTGCCCGTCATGACATACAAACTCGTACCGTCTTGGACAAACCAGACCGGTGTGCGGACTTCGACACCCGATTTACGAAAGGTGATGAGGTTCATAAATTGTTGCGCTTGCAGATTTTCAAAGGCCATTTTTTACTCCTTGGGTGGGCGTTTGGTTTGACGACCACGTATGATACCCGCACGGAACGACAATGCCACCACGAAGCCAACCACAAGGAAAACAATCAGGATTTCTCCCCAGCCAAGTGTCATGGTCGTGTGCTTCCTACTAATACGGATGGTCAATGTATTTGGATTGTACCATGCAATGAATTGAAAATTGAAAATTGAAAATTGAAAATTGAAAATTGAAAATGTAGAATGCAGAATGTCAGGTATGACGGCATATCGCGTTGAACGTCGTTCATTCGTACATATCAATCAAAAATCAAAAAACGCCTCTGTGTTCTCTGCGTGCACTGTGCGAGATGAGAAGTCGGAAGGATGAAGTCGGAAGGATGAAGTTGGAAGGATGAAGTTGGAAGTATGAAGTTGCATCTGCGTGCACTGTGCGAGATAAGAAGTGGATGGTTTATAATGAGCGATATTGATAATCAACAGTGATTGGTATGACTATGTCGTTTGTGCATGTATCGCAACATCCCCTTGTATTGACCAAATTGACGATGTTGCGCAACCAAACTACCAAATCCAAAATTTTCCGGGAATTAGTGGGTGAAATCACTCAATTTTTGATGTACGAAGCCACCAATGACATTGCACTCCAATCACACACGGTGCAAACGCCAATGGCGCCGTATGCGGGGCATGTGCTGGCAGAACGGATTGGCTTGGTGCCGATTTTGCGGGCCGGATTAGGGATGGTCGAACCGATTATCGACATGATTCCTACGGCGCATATTTGGCATTTGGGGTTATACCGTGATCATGACACGTTGCAACCGGTGAGTTATTACAACAAGCTCCCTCCCGAAGTCAATATTGATGTGGCGTTAGTACTTGACCCGATGTTGGCAACGGGTGGCTCGGCGAGTGCGGCGGTGACGGTGCTCAAGCAATGGGGCGTCAAACGGATCACGTTCCTTGGTTTGATTGCCGCACCCGAAGGGGTGGCGTTGATGCAACGTGAGCATCCTGATGTGCCGTTGTATTTGGCGGCAATTGACGAAAAACTGAACGAGATTGGCTATATTGTGCCAGGCTTGGGCGATGCCGGTGACCGCCAATTTGGTACGTACTAAGGAGCACAGTATGGCGATTGTTGCAACGCTCGGCATTATGCTGGTTGGCTTTGTGAGTGCGTGGATCTTGACCCCCGTCGTGATTCGTCTCTGCTTTGCCCGGGGCTGGGTGGTGATGCCGGGTGGCCGGCGCACCCACCAAGGCGCCATGCCCACTATTGGTGGTATCGCCATCTACGCCGGCTTTGTGGTGGCGTTGCTGGTGTCGTGGCTGGTGGGGCGTTGGATTCCCGAATTACAACGGACGCCCCGTGATGAATTGCGCCTCGGATTGCTGTTTGTGGGTGCGACCCTGACCTTTGCCGTGATGTGGCTCGACGATGTCATCGAGTTGCCATGGCTACCCAAATTTGGGGTCAATATTTTGGCTGGCGTGATTGCCGTGGGACCTTTTTTGTGGGATCAGCAACGCTACCCCGATGCCTTGGGGAGTCTGACTGAGGTGCGTGGGATTGTATTGCTCGGATTTAATATTCCGTTTGGGCAACAGCTTGATTTTTATGCCATATCACCATGGCTGGCGATTATTGTGACTATTTTTTGGTTGGGCTGGATGACTAATACCGTCAATTGGATGGATGGCGTCGATGGTTTGGCCGCTGGCGTGTCGGTGATTGCCGGATTGATGTTGGGGCTGCATGCCTTGCGCCTCGACCCAGCCCAATACACGGTGGCGCTGGTGCCGTTGGCGTTGGCTGGGGCGGCAGCAGGATTTTTGATTTTTAACTTCCCCCCGGCCAAAGTGTTTATGGGTGATTCGGGAGCCGAATTACTCGGGTATGTGCTGGGGATTAGTGCCATCATTGGTGGCGCCAAAATGGCCACGGTGATGTTGGTATTGGGTGTGTGGATCCTCGATGTGGCGTGGCTGATTGTGTCACGGGTGTGGGCCGGGCGTTCGCCGACCCATAGTGGTCGTGATCATTTGCATCAACGGCTGACAGATGCAGGGTTTGCGCCACGCCATATCGCAGTCTATTTTTATGCAATTAGTTTAGTCTTTGGGATATTGGGGATTGCGGATATCGGTGCGACGGGTAAGCTGTGGGCCTTGTTGTTGCTGTTGATTGTAGGCGTGGTGACGATTGGGTATGCCATGCGTATCCCCAAAAAAACATAGCAGCATAATCCGTATACATTGTCTGCGTTAGCGACTCGTTGTGGCTCGGTGATTACGATATTGTGAACGTGCGTAGGGGGAAGTATCCCCCCTACGCACTTTATGATGCGAAATCGTACCAACCTACAAAAAACACCAATTCACGTGGTCGCCGCACTGTTTTTTCATAATAATTAATCAAATTGGATAATGCCTGAATGCACTACCTCGCTGCCATTGGCAGTGGCGACGATGATACTGCCGTCGTCGTTGAGTTGGGTGACGGTGCCGCTGATGTGGGTAGTGTGGCGATTAATCGTGACGGTTGTGCCGACGATTGGCACCAACTGGCGCCAGTGCGCTTGGTAGGCGGTGGGGTCATGTTGGAGTTGCTGGTAGACGCGGTCAAAGGCGTTGAGTTGGGCCACGAGGATGTCGGCGCGGCTGATTGGTTGAGTGGTCCATTCGTTGACGGCACTACTATGGCGCGCCAAATCGACGCTGTCGCTGTGGTGTTGGGGGTGGGCATGGACGTTGACGCCCCAGCCGATGCAGATGGAATCAATCTGGTGCGCTACGATGCGGGCTTCACACAGTACTCCGGCTAGTTTGCGGCGGTTGCTCCCATCCATAACGACGATGTCGTTGGGCCATTTGATGTGGACGGGGGCGGTGGTGACATGGGCGATGGTTTGGGCCAGTACCGCCACAAAGGCATTGATGATGCTGGCGGTGTGGGTGGCGGGGATGTGGGTGGGGCGGAGTAGGAGCGAACAGAGCAGGCTTTGGTTGGGTATGTCGCTCCATTGGCGGCCATGTTGACCCCGGCCGTGGGTTTGGTGTTCGGCCAGCACGACCAAGCCTTCGGCTCGCCCAGTGGCGGCGGCCGCCCGGATGATGTCGTTGGTGGATGATGTGTAATGCAGGCGCACCAATTCACGCCCAAGCACTTGCGTGGTGAGACGTGGTTGGAGCTGGGCGAGGGTGAGATCAGAAGGGAATATTATCATTGGGGGTCAGGTTGACCTGTAACCAATCACGAAAGGCACTTTCGTCGGGTGCGTGATAGAGGGGCATGAGCGCCTGGACGATTTCGGCATGGGGAATCGCCAATTGCTGTCCATTATTATCGCACCAATAGAGCAACACGAGCAGTGCAGTGGTTTCGTTGTGGCTAATAAAGGGTTGTTGGCGTACGAGATTATACACGAAGGCGGCGATTTTGGCGACGGGGGTGGGGTAGCAGTGGAAGCCAAACAACGTTTGGTCGGGGGTGGCAAGAACGCGGTCGAGCACGTCGCTCGAGGCGATGCCCAAGCGTCCGCCGTAGCGTTCGATGATGATGGTATGGAAGTCGAGGATTTGGGATTTGCTGAGGCGCATGGGATTATTCGAGTCCCGCCAAGCGGCGGAAGGCTTTGTCGTATTTGTCGATGACGGGTTCGGCCCATTGGCGCAACGGTTGTGAGCGCGGTTTGCGCAACAGCACTTCGCGATCAGTAAAGACCAATTCGACCGTCTCGAGGTCACCAAGGTTGGCGGCTTTGAGCCAACCTTGGACGACGGGGGGTAAATTATCGACTTCGACAACGAATTGTGTGGGCATAATAGGGGTCTCAACTAACCTTCGCGGGGGCGCAGGTGCGGGAATACAACGACGTCGCGGATGGTTGATTGATTGGCAAAAATCATCGCCATGCGGTCGATACCCATGCCGAGGCCGCCAGTGGGGGGCATGCCATACATCAGGGCGTTGATGTAGTCGTGATCGAGCTGATGGGCTTCGTCGTCGCCTTTGGCTTGGTCTTGGAGCTGGCCAAGGAAGCGTTGCTCTTGGTCAAAGGGGTCATTGAGCTCGCTATAGCCATTGCCGATTTCCATCCCAGCCACAATCGCTTCAAAGCGCTCGGTGATGGCGGGGTCGTGGGCGTGGCGTTTGGCCAGTGGCGAGAGCTCGACGGGGTGGTCGACGATGAAGGTGGGTTGGATCAAACCAGGTTGGATGATTTCGCTAAATAATTCATCGACTTGTTTGGCCCAACTCGGTTTGGTTTCGACGGGCAATTTGCGCTCACGGATGGCAGCAATCAATGCGTCGTGGGTTTTGAGTGTCAAAATATCGATACCGGTGCGCTCGAGGATGGACCCGGGGATGGAGATGCGTTGCCATTTGGGGCCAAAGTCGATGGCGTATTCTTGGTATTGGATGACGGTGCCACCGCTGAGGTGGATGGCGGTTTGGCGACAGACGTCTTCGACCAAGTCCATCATGTCGTTGTAATCACCAAAGGCTTGGTAGCATTCCATCATGGTGAATTCGGGGTTATGGGTGCGGTCAACCCCTTCGTTGCGGAAGACTTTGCTGATTTCGTAGACGCGCTCAAAGCCCCCCACGATCATGCGTTTGAGGTAGAGCTCGACGGCAATCCGCAGGTAGAGGTCTTGTTTGAGTTGATTGTGAAAGGTGGTAAAGGGGCGCGCCGTGGCGCCGCCATAGATGGGTTGGAGCACGGGAGTTTCGACTTCGAGGAAGCTCCGCTCATCGAGGACTTTGCGCATCATGCGCATGACCTGGGCGCGGACGCGGAAGTTGGCACGCACGTCGTGATTGACAATCATGTCGAGGTAGCGTTCGCGCAAGCGAGCTTCGGTGTCGGTGAGGCCGTGCCATTTGTCGGGTGGCGGGTTGATGGCTTTGCTGAGCAGGGTGATGTGGCTGACAAACACCGAGGCTTCGCCGGCATTGGTGCGGCGGAGCGAACCACTGGCTTGGATGATATCAAAGGTGTCGATGTCGTTGGCGAAGCGTTCGAACCATTCGTCGCCGACTTCGGCACGACTTAACCAGAGTTGGATGCGACCATGTTCGTCTTCGATGTGGGCAAAGGCTAATTTGCCCATAATCCGGCGCGCGCCGACGATGCGCCCCACCACCGTCACGTGGGCGCCTTGGGTCATCATGTCATCAAAGTTTGCGAGTAACGCAGGGATGGCATGGGTGCGTTGCGCCCGCGCCGGGTAGCCTTCGATACCGGCGGCGCGCAGACGAGCGAGCTTATCGGCGCGTTGCTGTTGTAGTTCGTTGAGTTCCATGGTGCACCCTTATCTGATCTGTGGTTATTTAATGGCTTTAATGACACACTTCATCGGGCCACTCGGTGCATGAACGACCACTTTGTCTTTTACTTTGCGCCCAATTAATGCACTACCGAGGGGTGATTCGTTCGAAATCATGCCGTCGGCTGGATTTGATTCGGCACTCCCGACAATCCGGTATTCTTCGTCTTCGTCTTCACCTTCGTAGCGAATGGTGACTTTTGATCCAATCCGGATTTCTTTGACATTGCCTGGTTCGTCTTCGATGATTTGATGACGTGCCAATACGTCACGGATTTCTTTGACGCGGCCTTCATTGAAGCCAGATTCTTTTTTGGCGTCTTCGTATTCGCCACTCTCAGAAATATCGCCGAGTTCTTTGGCTTGGTTAATCCGTTCGGCGATTTCGCGCCGGAGCACGGTTTCGCGTTCCCGTAATTCGGCTTCGAGTTTGGCTTTGCCTTCTGGTGTCAAATAAAAAATGCGATCGCTCATGATGTGCCCCTCTGCAATCCACTGTGGAACAGCAAAATATAACAACAAAACTGAGAGTATTACTCTCAGTTAACGCATAACAGACAGCCCCGCCGTTCCTGCATAACAGTATACTTGATTCGTTCCGATTCTGCAATTTTGGATTTGGGTTTGACGTAGGCTATTGAGTTGCGTACAATGGAGTAATCACATATGCGGGAGTGGCGTAGTGGTAACGTAGGAGCCTTCCAAGTTCATGTCGAGAGTTCGATTCTCTCCTCCCGTACCAAATTAACAACACCGAGTATTGATTCGTCAATGCTCGGTGCTGTTTTTTGTGTCTGCGTCCTTATGCCGTCGTGTGCGAAATCCCGCCAATAAACATCTGCACCATCTGCACAAAGCTCATATCGAGATCGACGGGCATACCAAATCTGCCGCTTATTTCGAGCGTCGCAAAACCATGCACAACCATGGCTAGCTATGGCTTGTACGAACCACAGGGCAATAGGCATACGATGCTGCAAAATCCCGCGTCTGCACCATGCAGACGCGGGATGGTTGTGTGGTTATTCGGCTTTGCTGACGGCAATGGTAAGGGTTTTGTCGTCGAGTTCGAGGGTCTCGCTATGGGCACCGGGCAGGCTTTTGCCCAGCACCAATTGCTCGGCGAGGGTTTCGGTGCACATATAGTCGTGCCAGGTGGCGATGGTAGCGGTGAGCAACGGATCATTGTCGACGCCGTCAATGACGACGTTGATACGGTCCGAAATCGCGAAGCCGG